>JANMVM010000317.1:0-2615 GCA_031392695.1 Rubrivivax sp. | reverse complement strand
AAGTTGAAAACGATGGATTCGTTCGCCAGGCTAGGCGCAAACCACAGCGATACCTTCTGGTATCGCGAGGATTTGCAACGACGCATGGTGGACGAAGACGCGTTTTCATGTCTCGAAATCTGTGGGTTGGAGTACTAGCATCCAGCCATGAACGCTGCAACCGACCTGTCTGCCGACGCCGTGGCTCGCACATTGCCCAAGGTGCTGCTGCACGAGCACCTGGACGGCGGCCTGCGCGTGGCCACCCTGCTGCAGCTGCTGCGCCAGCGCGGCATCACGCCACCGGCCGCCGACGAGGCCCGCCTGGCGGCCTGGTTCGACACCAACGCCCACGCCGGCAGCCTGGAGAAATACCTCGAAGGCTTTGCCCTCACGGTGGCGGCCATGGCAAGCCCGCAGGCGCTGCGGCGCGTCGCTTTCGAGGCCGCCGAGGACGCCCGTGGCGACAGCGCAGTGCTGGCCGAATTCCGCATCGCGCCGCTGCTCTTCGAAGTCCACGGCCTGAGTGGCGAAGCGACCGTGGAGGCGCTGCTGCAGGGCCTGCGCGACAGCCCGCTGGCTAGCGGCCTGATCGTCTGCGCCATGCGTCATCTGCCCGCGTCGGAGACGCTGCGCGCCGCGCGCCTGGCCGTCCGCTACCGGGGCCAGGGCGTGGTCGGCTTCGACCTTGCCGGCCCCGAAGCCGGTTTCCCGCCCAGTGCCCATGCCGAGGCCTTGCAGCTCGTGCGCGAGGCCGGCCTGGCGCTGACGCTGCACGCTGGCGAGGCCGACGCCGCCGAGCGCGTGCTCGAAGCCGCCCACCTGGGCGCGACGCGCATCGGCCACGGCGTGCGCCTGGCCGATGCGCTGCGCGACCCGGCGCGCCGCCATCTCGTCGACGAGGTCAAGGCCCTCGATCTGCACCTCGAAATCTGCCCGACCAGCAACGTCCACACCGGCGCCGCAGCCTCGATCGCCAGCCACCCCATCACCGCACTGTGGCAGGCCGGCGTGAGCCTGAGTTACCACACCGACAACCGGCTCCTGAGCTGCATCAGCCACAGCCAGGAAGCGGCGGCGCTGCTGCGCCACACGCCGCTGAAGGCGGCCGACCTGCTGGCGATGGCGCGCCAGGCGGCGCGGCATTCGTTCCTGCCGGCGGATCAGCGGCTGGCGGCGCTGCAGGCGATCGAAGCAGCCGCGATCTAGGCTTCGACCTGGCGCGCCGCGGCCAACGTCTGCACCAAGGCACGCGCCACCTCCTGCCCCTTGATCACGAAGTGGCGGGCAAAGAAGTCCTGGTGCTCGGCATGTTCATGGAAGGCGTGCGGCGTGAGCACGCACGACAGCACCGGCACACCGGTGTCGAGCTGCACGCGCATGAGCCCGTCGATGACCGCCGCGGCGACGAAATCGTGGCGGTAAATGCCGCCGTCGACGACCAGGCCGCAGGCCACGATGGCGGCGTGGCGGCCCTGGCGCGCGATGCGCTGCGCAAGCAGCGGGATCTCGAAGGCGCCGGGCACCTCGAAGCCGTCGACGCGCTCGCTCGGCAGGCCCTGGCGGCCGAGCTCGGCGAGCAGCGCCTGGCGCGCCTGGCCGACGATCTCGGCGTGCCAGCCGGCACTGACGACGGCGATGCGGGTGTCGTGGGAAAAGACGGAAGCTGTCTGATTCATGGTTTGCCTTCATCGCTGCTCGGGCCAGTGAATCAGGGCGCACGCCGTCACCGCGGCCGCGGCCGAAGGCCAGGGCAGCAGCACGCGCGTCTCTTTCATCCGGACTGTGACCGTCGGCCTTGGCATCGCACCAAGTCTGCTGACCCCACCCGCGCGGGGGCGCGGGCGGGCGCTCGCGGGCTCCTGCAGCAGCGGCTTTCGCCACGCTGCAGATACCGCCGGTGGGGACTTGCACCCCGCCCTGAGAACGCCGCCGGCCTTGCGCGCCGGCTTGCGCAGTCTAGTGGGCGGGCGCGCGCTGGGCTGTCGCCGCTGGGACGCCCGTGCTCAGGCGCCGTCGCGCCGGCGCGCGGCGAAGACCAGCAAGCCCAGGCCGGCCAGCAGCAGCGCCGGGGCCGCGGGTTCGGGCACAGGCACGGGGGCCAGCAGCGGCACGCCGGCGTCGGCCAGCATGGCCAGGTCGAGCGCCGAGATGGCGTAGCGCGTGCCGCGCAGAAAGCCGACGCCGTTCATCAGGTCGCCCAGCAGGCCGAAGCCTTCGTGGCCGCTGCCGTTGCCCACGTGCACGGCGCTGCCGAAGGTCAAGGGCACGGCGCCGCCATACAGCCCCATCGCCTGGGCGCCGCCGAAGACCAGCCAGGGTCCGGCGGCGCCAGCCTGCAGTTCGACCTGGGTGTCGAAGCTGGAAGCG
Source organism: Rubrivivax sp. (assembly GCA_031392695.1). Classification (GTDB taxonomy): domain Bacteria; phylum Pseudomonadota; class Gammaproteobacteria; order Burkholderiales; family Burkholderiaceae_C; genus Rubrivivax. The sequence goes on along the minus strand of JANMVM010000317.1, from coordinate 266 downwards.
TAAGCCCCCGGCAGCGCGCCGGTGCCGCCGTCCATCCAGCCGTTGAAACCGAAGACGTGGCCCCACTCGTGCAGCAGCACCGAGACGGCATCGGTGCGGTTGCCGGGTACCACCGCCTGGCGCTGCACCGGATCGGGGTCGAACCAGAGCTCTTGCTGCAGGTAGCCGTTGATGCCGATGTTGATCTCGACGTCGGGCAGCGCGCCGTTGCCGTCGATGCCGCTGAGCAGTTCATGCGTGGCGCCTTGCTCCCACAGGCTCATGCC
>JANMVM010000258.1:0-4255 GCA_031392695.1 Rubrivivax sp. | reverse complement strand
CTGGTCGACGATCTGAAGGCGCTGGCGCGCGACGAAGGCCTGTGGAACCTGTTCCTGCCCGGGCTGCGCAGCGACGAACCCGGCATGCGGCTGACGAACCTGGAATACGCGCCGCTGGCCGAGATCATGGGCCGGCTGCCCTGGTCGTCGGAGGTCTTCAACTGCAACGCGCCCGACACCGGCAACATGGAGTTGCTGCACCTGTTTGCCAGCCCGGCGCAGCGCGCGCAATGGTTGCAGCCGTTGCTGCAAGGCCGCATCCGCTCGGCCTTTGCGATGACCGAGCCCGACGTAGCCTCGTCAGACGCCACCAACCTGCAGGCCACCATCCACCGCGGCGCCGACGGCGGTTTCGTCGTCAACGGCCGCAAGTGGTTCACCACCGGTGCCATACACCCACATTGCCGCTTTGCCATCGTGATGGGTCGGCGCGAAAACGCTGAGAGCTACCCCGCACACGACCGGCATTCGATGGTCATCGTGCCCCTGCAAACCCAGGGCGTGCGCATCGTGCGCAACCTGCCGGTGATGAACCACCTGGCCGTGGACGGCCACTGCGAGGTGCTGTTCCGCGACGTGCACGTGAACGCCGACGCGCTGCTGGGCGACGAAGGCGCCGGCTTTGCGCTGGCGCAGGCAAGGCTGGGTCCGGGCCGCATCCACCACTGCATGCGCACCATCGGCCAGTGCGAACTGGCGCTGGACCTGATGGGCGAGCGCGCGCTGGAGCGGCGCGCCTTCGGCAAGCGGCTGGCCGACCAGGCCAATGTGCGCGACTGGATCGCCGAGTCGCGCATCGAGATCGACCAGGCGCGGCTGCTGGTGCTGCGCGCCGCCGACCGCATCGACCGCGAAGGCAACCGCGCCGCGCGCGTCGACGTCAGCGCCATCAAGGTGCTGGCCGGCCGGCTGCAAACACGTGTGCTGGACCGCGCAATGCAGGTCTTCGGCGCGATGGGCCTGACCAACGACACGCCGCTGGCCGGCCTGTGGAGCTGGGGCCGCGCGCTGCGCTTCGTCGACGGGCCCGACGAGGTGCATCTGGGCGTGGTGGCCAAGGCCGAGCTGGCGCGCATCCAGGCCGCCACCGGCAGCAATGCGGCTTACTACACGCCGCACGTGGATACACCGTGAACACGGCAACGTCAGCCGACGCGGGGCGCGCGCAGCACGGGCGGCGCTTCGTCGTCACCGGCGGCGCTGGTGGCATCGGCCGCGCCTGCGCGCGGCGGCTGCTCGATGCCGGTGCACAGGTGCTGCTGGTGGACATCGACGCCACCGCACTGTAAGCCGCGGCAGTCGCGCTGGGGGCGGCGCGCAATTGGCCACGCATGTCTCCGCGCTGGACTCACCTGCGTCGGCGGCAGCCGCGCTGGACGCGGCTGGTGGCCCGCTGCGCGGCATCGTGCACATGGCCGGCCTGTTCGAGCCCGACCCGCTGGACCCGCTGGACCTGGTCGACCGCAGCGCCTATGACCGCGCTTTGCAGGCCAACCTGACCAACGGCTACGACATCGCGGTGGCCTTCCAGGCGCGACGCGACGTGAGCACGGTCACGCGCCTCGTGTTCTGCAGTTCAGGCGCGTTCCGCCGTGGCTCGCCGGGGCGCGTGGCCTACTCGGTGGCCAAGGCCGGCATCGTGGGGCTGGCGCGTGCGCTGTCGCGCGAGTTTGCGCCGCACACGCTGGTCAACGCGGTGGCGCCCAACGCCCAACGCCATCACCACCGGCATGACGGAGACCGTGTTCCGCGAACGCGGCGACAAGATCCTGGCCACCATTCCGCTCGGCCGCTACGGCACGGCCGACGAGGTGGCCGCACTGGTGGCCTTCCTGTGCAGCGACGACGCGTCTTTCATCACCGGCCAGACCATCGACGTCGACGGCGGCGCCTTCAACTCATGAACTGGACGCTGGGCATGCCCAACCTCGGGCACACGATAGACGAATGCCGCGTGCAGGCGTGGCTGAATGCCGTCGGCGACCCGGTGCGCAGCGGTGAAGTGGTGGCCATCGTCGAATCGGACAAGGCCAGCTTCGAGGTCGAATCGCCAGCCGACGGCGTGCTGCTGGCCATCCACGCGAAGCCGGCAGCCTGGTGCCGGTGGGAGCTGCAATCGGGCTTGTCGGCAACGCAGAGGCTGCCCCTGCCCCTGTACCTGTCCCAACCCCGCCAGCCGCGTTGCGCGCACGCGTGGCGCCCGCTGCGCGGGCGCTGGCGCACACACTGGGCGTCGACGCTGAACAGCTTGCCGGCACCGGCGAAGGCGGCCTGATCACGCGAGAAGATGTGCGCGCCGCCGCAGCCACGGCAGTCACCGGCACGGCGGCGAGCGCTGCAGCAACGCCCGGCGCAACGTTGCCGGCCGCATCCGCGGCAGTGGCGCCAGCGCCGGCCGTGCAGCCGCTGACTCCCATGCGCCGCGCCATCGCCGAGGCCACGCAGCGCGCCTGGCAGACCATCCCCGCCGTGCCGCTGCATAGGCCATGCCGACATCGATGCGCTGCTCGCTGCAGGCCTGCCGCTGACGGCGGCCGCAGCCCGCGCTTATGCGCTGACGCTGAAAGGGCACGGCAGCTTCAACGGCTGGCTGCGCGACGGTGGTTTCGAAGCCGCTGCCGCTGCCGCACTGGGCGTGGCCGTGGCCACACCGGGCGGCCTGGCTACTGCGGTGCTGCAAGGGGCACAAACGCAGGGCGTGAAAGCGCTTGACGAGAAACTGACCGCACTGGCCGACGCAGCGCGCGCGAGCAAGCTGGACGGCGCGCACACGCTGGGTGCCAGCTTCACCGTCAGCTCGCCTGGCCGCTGGGGCGTGGACGCCTTCGTGCCCTTGATCGCCGCGCCGCAGGTGGCCATGCTGGGCGTCGGCGCCGTGCGCCGTGCGCCGCGCGGCGCGGGAGCTCGAGGGTCAAGGCGAACGCGGCGCCTGCCACTTCGTCAGCGAGCTGCCGCTGACACTGGTGTTCGACCACCGGGCCAACGACGGTGTCACCGCCGCGCAATTGCTGGCGGCCATCGCGGCGCGCCTGGAGCAGCCGCACACCCTGGAGACGCCATGACCCCCTCACCCCCTTCCACCCACTTCACCGACGCGCAGCTCGTCGACTTCTGGACCGGCATGCAGCGCATCCGCCTGTTCGAGCGCACCGCCATCTACCAGTCCACGCTCGGTCGCATCCACGGCGCGCTGCACAGCTGCGAGGGCCAGGAGTCGTGCGCCGTGGGCGTGTGCTCGGCCCTGCAGCCGGGTGACTACGTGGCCTCGACACACCGTGGCCACGGCCGCTGCATCGCGCGCGGCGCGCGCACCGACCGCATGATGGCCGAGCTGTTCGGCCGCGAGACCGGCTACTGCCGCGGCAAGGGCGGCTCGCTGCACATCGCCGACTTGGGGCAAGGCATGCTCGGCGCCAACGGCATCGTCGGCGCTGGCCATGCCATCGCCGCCGGTGCCGCGCTGTCGGCCAAGGTGCGCGGCGACGGCCGCATCGCGGTCGTCTGCTTCGGCGACGGCGCCGTCACACGCGGCACCTTCCACGAGACCATGAACATGGCTGCGCTGTGGGAGCTGCCGCTGCTGTTCGTGTGCGAGAACAACGGCCTGGCGCATTGCGTGGCGACATCCGAGACGATGGTCTTCGACAGCATCGCCGGCCTGGCTGCGAACTACCGCATGCCCGGCGTGGCGGTGGACGGCAACGATGTGCGCGAGGTCTGCGACGCCACCGCCGAGGCCGCGGCCCGCGCGCGCGCCAGCGCCGGCCCGACCCGGCTCGACCTGAAGACGCAGCGCTTCATGGGCCATTCCTCGGGTGACCCGCAGGTCTACCGCACGAGAGCGCAGATCGAAGCCTTGCGTGCCGCGCGCGACCCGGTGGCGCAGTTCGACAGCGAGCTGCAACGCGCAGGGCTGCTCACCGATCGCGACGCGCGGCTGGCCGCCATCGGAGCCGAGATCGCGGACGCGGTGCGTTTCGCGGAAGCCAGCCCCTACCCCGCCGACGGCGCACTCACCGAGGACGTCTACGCATGATGCGCGAGATCACCTATCGCGATGCAGTGCGCGAGGCGCTGTTCGAGGAGATGTCGCGCCAGCCCAGCATGGTCATCCTCGGCGAGGACCTGCTGCCCGGCGGCGGCGCCTTCGGCGTGCATGCCGGTTTCGCCGAGCGTTCTAGCGCGCGCATGTTCGAGAGCCCGATCTCCGAGTCGGCCATCGTCGGCGTGGCGCTGGGGGCGGCGCTGGCCGGCG
>JANMVM010000252.1:0-18947 GCA_031392695.1 Rubrivivax sp. | reverse complement strand
GAGGGTTGCTGGAACACGACGCCCCGGTTGGGCCCCGGGTCGGTGACCACCTGCCCGTCGACGCTCACCAATCCCGACGAGGCCTGCTCGAACCCGGCGAGCAGGTTCAGCGCGGTGGACTTGCCGCACCCGGTCGGGCCGACGATCGAGACGATTTCTTCGGGCGCGATATCGAGACTGAAATCATCGAGTGCCAGCGTCGTCGCCGCCCGCGCCCGATGGTCGCCGTAGAACTTGTTGACGCCGGCAAAAGAGATCTTGGGCCGGGTGGCAGGCGCGATGCCAGCAGCGAGAGTTTGCGACATCACGGTCCCTACCTATCCGACTCAACCAGGTCCCGTCGGCGTCGCGTCGATAGGCGGCAGGCGAGCAATTGAGTCCGCATGCTATGGCTGCGCGCGAACTTCAGCCATTCGAATTTGGGCAAACGCCACTACGCGCGAACCGAACGCTTCATGCGCTTCATGCGCATCTTGAGCATCTTGAGCAACTTGAGCATCTGAGTAGGCCGGGGCCCTGCGGGTCGCAACTCATCTCCGTGGCCCGGCCTGTTAGCCAGTTGGGCAGGTCATCAACCGTCCGCTTGGTGCTCATCTGAGCTTTTGATCTGGGTCCAGAGTCAGTCTCGTCGAGGTGAGAAGCCGCCACTCACCCCATGGCCTGGGATGCCTGCGGCACTGCGTGGACAGGCCTGACTGCTGGCGTCGCTGGACACAGGCTTGAATACGACTTCTTCATGCGGACCAGTCGAGTTGCCAAGCCAGACCGTCAGGCTCCCCGCGCGGCCCGGTTCACCGGTTCAATGGGTCGGAGCAACCGGGCCAGCCAGCCTCAATCGACTTTCGCCCCCGACAGCCGCACCACCTCTTTCCACTTCACCCGCTCGCGCGCCGCGAAGGCCGCCGTCTCCTGCGGCGTCGACGACGTGATGCGCGCCCCGGCGGTAAGAAAGCGCTCCTTCATCGACGGCTGCGCTGCCACTTCCTGCATCGCCTGTGACAGCCGGGCCGTGATGACCGCTGGCGTACCCCCTGGCATCACAACGGCGCCCCACGAGGTGATGACGAAGTCCGGCACGCCGGCCTCCATCATGGTCGGCAGTTCGGGGAACACCGGCCAGCGGTCCGGCGATGTCACGGCCAGCGCGCGCACCCGGTTGGCGCGCAACAGCGGCGTGTAGCTGGCGACGTTGTCGATGGCGAAGTCGATGGCACCGCTCATGACCTCGGTGCTCGCAGAGCCGCGGAAAGGCACGTGCAACACCTTCAGACCCGTGCGCACGCCGAAGAGTTCACCGGCCAGGTGGGGCGTGGTGCCCACGCCCGATGAGCTGAAGGTCACCCCCTTGTCGCCACGGCCCTTGGCCCACTGCCGGAACTCGGCCAGCGTGCGTGCCGGGTGCTCGTTGGAGACGACGAAAACGTTGCAGTTCTCCCAGAACGTGGAGACGTAGGCGAAGTCCTTTTCGGGGTCGTAGCCGAGCTTGCTGTACAGGTACTGGTTGATCGACAGCGTGCCGATGGTGGCTGAGACTGCGGTGCTGCCGTCGGGTGGCGCGCCGGCCACGGCGGCCATGGCGATGTTGCCGCCGGCGCCGGTGCGGTTTTCGACGACGAAGCTCTGACCGAGCGCGGCTTGCAGCTTGTCAGCCAACATGCGCGTCAGCACATCCGATGCGCCGCCGGCCGGGAAGCCGACGACGATGCGCACCGGCTTGTCGGGCCACGCTGCCTGCGCGCTGACGCGCGGTGCGACGATCAACGCAGCGCTTGCCGCGGTCAAGCCGATCCAGTTGCGACGGTCGATCACTTGAAGGTGCCCAGCTTGCGCGCCATCGCGCCGGCCTTCTCGTATTCATTGCGGATATCGGCGCTGAACTGCTCATTGCTGACGTTGATGCGCTGTGCGCCCATCGCGGCAAGGCGCAACTTGGCTTCGGGCGTTTCCATCGCGTTCTGGATCAGCGTGCCGAGCACGGCCACGGCGTCGCGCGGCGTCTTCGCCGGCGCCATGAAGCCGTACCACACGGGCGTCGGGATGTAGCCCGCCACGTTGACCTCTTCGGTGATGGCCGGCAGGCTGGGCAGCAGCGTGGAGCGCGCGGTGTCGAACACCGCCAGGCCCAGGGCACGGCCGCTTTGCAGGTGCTGCGCGACCAGAGGCACCACCACCGGGAAGAGGCTGAGCGTGCCGCCGATCAGGTCCGTCATCGCCTGCGAGGTGCTCTTGTACGGGATCTCGGGGATGTCGATGCCCACCGCCAGCTTGAACAATTCCATCTGCTGCTGGCTGATGGTGCCGGGGCCGGAAGATCCATAGCTCAGCTTGCCGGGGTTGGCCTTGGCGTAGGCGATCAACTCCTTCACGGTCTTGATGTTCAGCCCCGGCGTCACCGCCAGCACGAGGGGAATGACGGCCACTTTCGCGACCGGCAGCAAGTCCTTTTCAGGGTCGTAGGGTGGGGTCGAACTCTGACTCGGCACGATGACCATCGGGTTGGCCGCGATGAGCAGGGTGTAGCCGTCGGGGGCGGCCTTCACCACCGCCTGGGTACCGATCAGGCTGCCGCCGCCATCGCGGTTTTCGACGAGGATCTGCTTGCCGGTTTTTTCGCTGATGCCCTGCGCCACGGTGCGGGCCAAGGCGTCGCTGCCGGTGCCTGGCGAGTACGGCACGATGATTCGGATGGGCTTGTGGGGAAAGTCACTCTGCGCGCGCGCCGTGGCTGGCCAGCCCAGGGTCCAGGCGGCGGTGGCTGCCGCCACCAGTTGGCGTCGTGCGGGGTCGTGGCTGATGCTCATGGAATCTCCTTGAATGTTTGACTCTGGGTGGCCGGTCCATCGATGAGACCGGCCCTCCTGGCTTCGTCCCGTTCGGCTGCATCCAGCCAGGGACGCAGGATCTGGTCGCCCTCCTCGGCCGCCCAGGGCCGGAAAGGCAGCGGCGTGTCGGCCACGCTTCGGCTGAAGCGCGGCGCCGCTGCGGGTTGCACCACGCCGTCGATGTCGACGTAGGTGCCCCGGGCCTGCAGATGCGGGTGCAGCGGCGCTTCGTCGATCGACAACACCGGCGCAAAGCAGGACTCGGTGCCTTCGAAGGCCTGGCACCACTGCGCCCGCGTGCGCTGGCTGAACTTGCTGGCGATCAGCGTCTTCGCGGCACCCCAGGTGGCGCGGTTCCACTGCTCGGACAGCAGAGAATCCAGCCCCAGCACGCGCAGCACTTCGGCGTAGAACTTGGCCTCCACCGCGCCGATGGCCACCCACTGCTCATCGCTGCAGCGGTACACGTCGTAGAAGGGCGCGCCGGAGTCGGTGACGTTGGTGCCGCGCTCGGTGCTCATCATGCCGGCGGCATGCGTGCCGTGCGGCTGCGTCATCAGCGAGGCCACGCCGTCGACCATGGCCGCGTCCACCACCTGGCCCTGGCCAGACTGCTTGGACTCATGCAGCGCGGCCAGGATGCCCATCACCAGGTACAAGGTGCCGCCACCGAAGTCGCCCACCAGGTTGACCGGCGGCGTGGGTGGCTGACCGGCGCGGCCGATCGCATGCAGCGCGCCGGTCAGCGCGATGTAGTTGATGTCGTGGCCGGGCACCTGCGCCAGCGGCCCGCTCTGGCCCCAGCCGGTGATGCGGCCGTAGATCAGTTTGGGGTTGCGCGCCAGGCACGCGTCCGGCCCCAGGCCCAGCCGCTCGGTCACGCCGGGGCGGAAGCCCTCGATCAGCACATCGGCCTTGTCCACCATCTTCAACACCAGTTGCACTGCAGCCGGATCCTTCAGGTCCAGCGGCACCGAGCGGCGGTTGCGCAGCAACAGGTCGAAGCGCTCGGGCCGCTGAACGCCCAGGCCACTGGGCACCTTGCGGTCGACGCGGATGACGGTGGCGCCCAGGTCGGCCAGCAGCATGGCCGCCATCGGCCCGGGGCCGATGCTGGCCAGCTCGACGACTTTCAGGCCGTGCAGCGGTCCCATGGCCCCGGGCTCAGAACGGGGCGAACTCTTTGCCCAGGAGATCTCGGGCAATGATGCCCAGGTGCACCTCGCGCGGGCCGTCGGCCGACTCCATGCCCAGGCAGTCGCGCATGCGCTGCTCGAACGGCAGGTCCTTGGCCCAGCCATAGTGGCCGTGCAGGCGCATGCAGGTGTACAGCACCTCGTTGGCCACCTTCACGCCCCACCACTTGGCCATCGACGATTCGGCGTCGTGGCGAAGGCCCTGGTCCTTCAGGCTCAGCGCGCGGTAGCACAGCAGGCGCGCTGCTTCCAGCTTGGTGGCCTCGGTGGCCAGTTCATTCGCCACGCCCTGCCACTTGGACATCGACTTGCCCATGATCTGCCGCTGCTTGGCGTAGACGATGGTCTCGTCCAGCGACTTCTGCGCCGCGCCAATGCAGGCCAGCGGCACGAAGTTGCGGTTGTAGCCAATGATGGTCATGGCCCAGATGAAGCCTTCGTTCTCCTTGCCGATCATGTTGCGCGCGGGCACGCGCACGTCGTCGAAGAAGAAGCTGCCGCCGCGGTCGAGCCTCTGGCCCATGCGCTCGAAGTTGCTGGTCTTCACGCCCGGCAGATCAGTGGGCACGAGGAAGAAGGACAAGCCGCGCGGGCCGGGTCCGCCGGTGCGCGCCGACACGAACACGACCTTGGACACCCCGGTGAAGGTGACGCTGGTCTTCTCGCCGTTGAGTACCCAGTAGTCGCCGTCACGCGTGGCCTTGGTGCGGATGTTGCCGGCGTCGGCACCGCCGCCGGGCTCGGTGAAGGCCAGCGACATGATCTCGCCGTTGGCGATGCGCGGGATCCATTCCTCCTGCAGGTCGGGGTGCATCGAGGACGCCATCTCGCCCAGGTGGATGGCGTTGCTGACGATGTAGCGGATCTGGTGGTCGCAGCGGCCGATCTCCTCACAGACGATGCCGCAGTCGACGAAGGAATAGCCCTGGCCGCCGTACTTCTCGGGCAGGCGCAGGCGCAACAGCCCCATGTTCACGAGTTTGTCGGTGAAGCTCTTGGGCAGGAACTCCCCCGAGCGGTCCCAGTGCTGGTACATCGGCAGCAGTTCGGCTTCGGCAAACTTGCGCACAGAGTCGCGAATGACGATCTGGTCTTCGGTGAGGTTGAAATTCATGGCGTCTTCCTTGTCATGTCTTCGGAGTGGGGGTCGGTGAGAAAAGGGCTCGTGATCGGCTCGCGCCAGGGCACCCAACCCTCGCCGGCAAGCGCCGCCGGGCCGAGCTTGAAATGTCGCGCCGCTTGCAGGCTTTCCACGGCGGGCAGGTTGGGGTCGTAGAACTGTGCCGGCTGCAGCGGGCGCGGCCCGGCCTTGGAGACATGGCCGAAGGCGCTGCGGCCGATGATGCGCTCGAGCATCCAGACGCAGTCGATCAGCCGATCCAGGTCCACGCCGGTGGCGATGCCCATGCCTTCCAGCATGTGCACCAGGTCTTCGGTCGCGGCCATGCCCGACGCGGTTCCATTGCCGCAGTACTGCCCGCCGCCGATGCCGCCGAGCGTGCTTTCGAGCAGCAGCGTGCGGCTGCTGTCGAGCGTGCGCAGCGCGGCGTAGATGCAAGGCAGCGCCATGCCACGGGCGTCGTGCAGGTGCAGGTGGTAGTGCTCGATCTGCGGCCAGCGTTGCAGCGTGGCCTGCAGGTCCGCTTCCAAGAGATGAGGCAGGCAAAAGCTCTGTGAATCGTGCAGGCCGATCTCGATCACCGTGAAGCCAGCGCCTTGCAGCGCATCGAACTGGCGCTGCAGGCTGTCCAGCAGGTAGTGCTGCGAAAACCGCCCCAGGAAATTGGAGCCCCAGGCCGAGGCCACACCCACCCGGGCCTTCGTCACACCACGATCCCTGGCCTCGGCGAAGATCTCCGGCCAGCCCTGCACGGCCTGCTCGATCGAGCGGTTCATGTTGCGCCGCTGGTGCACGTCGCAGATGTCGATGAACAGCGTGCAGACGTCCTGCTCCACCGTCAGCGGGGGGCAGAATTCTTGTGCCAGTTTGCGCGCCTTGGGCGTGTGCGCGAAAGTGCCGTATTCGACGCCGGGCCGGGCCTTGACCGCACGCAGCAGGTCCGTGAAACCCGCCATCTGCGGCACATAACGCGGGCTGACAAAAGCGCCGAGCGTGATGCGCTTCAGGCCGGTGTCGGATAGCGCCTCGATCAGCGCCAGCTTGTCGGCCTGGGGGATGTTCTTGTCCTCGATGCCAAAGCCTTCGCGGATGATTTCCTCGCTCAGGATGACGGTGGGCCAGTTCATGACGATGCTCCAATCACGCCGCGTGCGCGCAGGCCCGCCATCTGCGCATCGCTCAGGCCGAGCTCACCCTGCAGCACTGCCTCAGTCGACTCACCCAGGTCCTGCCCGGCCCAGCGGATGGCGCCGGCGCCCTGCGCCAGCCGAGGCACCGGTGCTGTCAGGCAGACATCGCCGCGGTCGTGCTCGGCGACGTCGACGAAGTTGGCGCGCGCCAGCACCTGCGGGTGGTTCATCAGATCGGCGATGTTGTGGATCTTCACCGCCGGCACGTCGGCGGCCATCAAGGCCCGCACCGCCTCGTCGGCGCTGTGTGGCTGCAGCCAGGCGTTGATGGCGGCGTCGATCAGGGGCCGGTGCGTGACACGGTCGTTGTTCAGCTGCAGCGTGGGCGCATCGCGCAGGTCGGGCCTGGAGATGGCGTCCATCAGGCGAAGGAACACGCGGTCGCCGGTGCCGCTGATGAAGATCCACTCGCCGCTGCCGGTGAGGTAGGCCCCGCCCGGCGCCACGTAGTCGGGTGTGTTGCCACTGCGTTCGGTGATGCGGCCCAGGTGCCGGTAACGCTGCGGCATGTCCTTCAGGAACGGGATCATCGTTTCATAGAGCGCCAGGTCGACCAGGTTGCCGCCGCCACCCGGGTGGCGCAGCCGGCCCAGCATCGCGATCGCGGCACCGAAGGCAGCCCACAGCCCGGCCGTGAAGTCGCACACCGGCAGCCCGGCCTGCTGCGGCGGGCTGTCGGGTTCGCCGGTGACGTGCACCAGGCCCGAGAAGGCTTGCGCGCTGCGGTCGAAGCCGGGCACGTCGCGCCAGGGGCCGTCCTGCCCGAAGCCGCTGATGCGCACGACAACGAGGTCGGCGCGCCGCTCTTTCAGCCACGCCGGCGTGATGCCCCAGCGCTCGAGCGTGCCGGGGCGGAAGTTCTCGATCAGGATGTCGGCCGACTCCACCAGCCGGCCCAGCAGCTCGCGGCCTTCTGCCGTGCGCACATCCAGCGCCACCGAGCGCTTGTTGCGCCCCATGTTGCGCCACCAGTAGCTGCTGTCGCCGCCCGGCGGATACGCGCCCAACGTGCGCATGGGGTCACCCTCGCCCGGCAACTCGAGCTTGACGACGTCGGCGCCGAAGTCGGCCAGCAACGTGGCGGCGAAGGGGCCGGAGATGAAGGTCCCCAGCTCGATGACGCGCACGCCTTCGAGCGCGGGCCGACCCGGACGTGGGGCCGGCTCGGGATCAGGGGTGTCAAGGCCAACGGGATCGGGCTTCATGGCGCGACAAAGGTCGACAGGTAATCGGCCAGGGGCTCCAAGTCGTCGCTCGCCAGCCCCTGGGCTGCGGAGGTCATGGTGCAATCCAGGTCGGCTCGGGTCGAGGCCTTGAACTGCACCAGTTGCGCCAGCAGGTAGGCCTTGCCCTGCCCCGCCAGGCGTGGAATGTGCTGCTGGCCGCGGAAGCTCGGCGTGTGACACGACACGCAGTGGTTGCGCTCGGACACGGCTCGTGCCCACGTCGAGCGCGTGGTGTCGGTTGCGCGCGCCGGAGGTGCCATCTGCTGCGCCGAGAAGTAGTGCGCCAAGTCATTGAGGTCGCCGTTACTCAGCGGCTTGGCCAGCGGCGTCATGACCTCGTTCTTGCGCAGCCCCTCGCGGTACATGAACAGCGCCTGCACGAGGAACTGCCTCGGCTGCCCGGCCAGCGAAGGGATCTCGGCGCTCACCGCATTGCCATCCACGCCATGGCAGGCCACGCAGGCTTGTGCCTTGGCTCGGCCTTCCTCGATGCCGGCTTGTGCGAGGCTGGCCATGCCCACGCAGACCGCCACCAGGGCCTGCCGCAGGCGGTGGTGCGGTCGACGATTCACGGTCGCGGCTGGCTGTAGCTGACGCGGTAGACGACACCGTTGTAGTCGTCGGAAAACAGGATCGACCCGTCGCGGAGTTGCAGCACGTCAGCGGGCCGACCCCACATTGGCGGGTCGCCGCGCTCGTCTTCCAGGAAGCCGTCGATGAAGGCGTGCCTGGTGGGCACCCCCTGCTTGTCCAGCGTCAGGCGCACGACGTTGTAGCCCTGCTTGGTTTCGCGGTTCCAGGAGCCCTTGTTGGCGATCAGCATGCTGTTGGTGTATTCCTTGGGGAACATCTTGCCGGTGTAGAACTTCAAGCCCATGGGCGCCACGTGGGCGCCCAGGTTCAGCGCCGGTGGCGTGAACTCCGCGCAGCTGCGGCCCTTGCCATACACCGGGTCGAGGGTGTCGCCCTGGTGGCAGAAGGGGAAGCCGAAGTGCTGGCCCTTGGTCTTGAGCACATTGAGTTCGTCGTTGGGCAGGTCGTTGCCCATCCAGTCGCGGGAATGCTCGGTGAACCAGAGCTGCCCTGTGACCGGGTGAAAGGCCATGCCGACGCTGTTGCGCACGCCCTGGGCGACGTTTTCCATCACGCCGGTCCTGGGGTCGACGCGCAGGATCGCGGCTTCGTTGTAAGTCGGCAAGGTGATGTTCTGCGGCGATCCGATGTTGAAGTAGAGCTTGCCGTCGGGCCCCATGACCAGGTACTTCCAGAAGTGCCCCGGTTGGTTGGTGGGGTCGAGGTTGTCGATCACGACCTGACCCTCACCCGGGTTGTCGAGGCGGTTTTCGATGTCGTCGTACCGCGTGATGCGGTGACGTTCGGCCACATACAGCGTGCCCTTGTCGAAGACGATGCCGTTGGGCGACTTCTGACCCTTGAGGATCACCTTCGCCTCGCGCTTGCCGCCCGCTTCCGTGATGGCGTAGACACTCGCCTGCACCCGGTTGCTGACAAACACCGTGCCCTTGGCGCCCAGGGCAAGCGAGCGAGCGTCGGGCACGCCGTCGGCCCAGACCTCGATCTTGAAGCCGGGCGGAAGCTTGAGCTTGTCCAGCTTCAGATCGCTGGCGAGGCGCCCGGTGACGTGGCCTGCAAAGGGGTGCAGCGTGGAGCTCTCCTGGCCCGGTGACATGCCCTGCTTCCAGGCCGGCGCCGGGGGTGGCGCGGTTTGGGCGTGCAGGCCGCTGATGGCGGCGGCCAACGCGAGGGCCATGATCAGGTGGCGGGATTTCATGCAGGGTCTGCGTGGGCTGCCCGTTCAGGGCGGGTGGGTGGGCGCCGGGGCTGGACGCCGCCCCGGCAGGCTCTGCGCCGGCTGGGGGCGCTGCGCATACCGATTGCCGGCAGCCTGGCTTTTGAGTACATTGTCAATTCTATCAGGTAGCGACACGTACTGAACAGTAGATCATTCCGCATTGACAAGCGTGCGGGCTTGAGCCTTTCGCGCCAGGGTGTGGCGATGCTTGAAGTGAGAACCCCCCATGACCGCAGGCATGAAATCTGTTCGCCACCCCCCTGCCCTGCGCGCTGTCGCGGGCGCGGGCGCACTCTTCCCAAAAGGCGCCGCGGCGCGGGCGCCGGAGGCTGCGGCACCTCGTCCCCTGCTGTTGCCGCCACCCGCCAGCATGCCCGGCCCGGCGCTGAACCTGCGCCAGCTCGAGGTCTTCCACGCCATCATGCGCACGGGGTCGGTGACGGCGGCAGCGGCCGATCTCAACGTCAGCCAGCCGGCCATCAGTGCGGTGCTCAAGCACACCGAGCAGCGCTTGCGCTTCAAGCTCTTCGAACGCCTGGGCGGGCGCCTGCATCCGACGCCCGAGGCCACGACCTTGCTGCCTGATGTGAACGAGATCTTCGGCCGCGTCGACACCCTGGGCCGCCTGGTGCAGAACATGCGCGACGGCCACGCCGGGCGCTTGGTGCTGGCGACCTCGCCGACGCTGGTGAATGCGCTGCTGCCGCGTGCAGTGGCGCAGTTTCGCGCACGCCGTCCGGCGGTGACGCTGGCCATCCGCTCGCTGCCCACGCCGCAGGTGGTCGAACAGGTGGCGCGACGGGAGGTCGACTTCGGGCTCGTCTACGGCCCAGTGGACGACGCGGGCGTCGAGGTCCACCCACTGGTGATTTCGGAGATTGCCTGCGTCGTGCCCCGCGGCCACGCCCTCGCCCTGCGCAGCCATGCCCGCGCGCAGGACCTGGCCGGTGAGTCGGTGATCTCGCTGGGCGCGGCGACGCAACTGGGCCAAGCCATTGAAGCCCACTGCCACCAGAACGGCGCGCCGCCGCCGGTCATCGCCATCGAGGCCAGTTCATCGCTCACCGCCTGCCTGATGGTCAGTGAAGGCGCCGGCATTGCGCTGGTGGACCGCAGCAGCGTGCTGACGCGGCGCTTCGACGACCTCGTCTTTCTCTCGCTGGAGCCGCGCATCGCGGTGCGCATCGAGCTCATCTACCCGCGCCAGCGCCCGCGTTCAGTGGCCTGCAACCAGCTGGCTGAAGAGCTGCGCCGGGTGGTGCAAGCGCTGCAACCCTGATCAGGGCCTGCGACCCGCGCCCAGCAGCACGGTTTTGCTGAAGGTGAAGTGCTGGATCATGCTTTCCAGCGAGTATTCCTTGCCCAGGCCGCTCATCTTGGTGCCGCCATAAGACACGTTGGGGCGCGGGCCGTTGTAGTGGTTGACCTGCACCAGGCCGGCCTCGATGCGCGAGACGAAATCCAGCGCGCGGCCGATGTCCTGCGTCCACAGCGTGGCGATCAGGCCGTAGCGCGTGGCATTGGCGGCCTGGATGACTTCTTCGTGATCGGTCCATCGGATGAAGAACGACAGCGGTCCGAAGACTTCTTCCTGGCACAGCGCGGCGGTGTTGGGCACGCCGTCGATCAAGGTCGGCTCCAGGTACAGGCCTTGCGCCAGCGCCGGGTCGGCCGGCGGGCCGCCGCCACGCAGGATGCGCGCGCCGGGGGTGTCGCGCACGCGCTGCAGCACGCCCTGCAGGCGTTCGAACTGGCGCCGTGAACTCAGCGCGCCGATCTGGGTGCTCTCCAGCAGCGGGTCGCCCACCACCAGCCGACCCACGCGGTCCACCACCTGCTGCACCACGCGGTCGTAGACGTCGGCATGCACGAAGATGCGCGAGCCGGCAATGCACGACTGGCTCTGGCGCCCATAGCGCAGGCCCGCCACGATGCCGGGAATGGCGAGCTCCAGATCGGCGTCGGCGGCCACGATGTTGGGGTTGCTGCCGCCAAGTTCCAGCGTCACCGGGCACAGTTTGGCCGCAGCGTAGGCCATGATGGTCTGGCCCACCGGCACCGACCCGGTGAACGTGATCTTGCGCACGGCGGCGTGTTCGGCCAGCGGGCGGCCGACTTCCTCACCCACGCCGCACAGCACGTTCAGCACGCCCGGCGGCAACACCGATTGCAGCAGTTCGCAGGCGCGCAGCACCGCGAAGGGTGCCTCTTCGGCGACCTTGATGACGAGCGTGTTGCCGGCAATGACGGCCGGCCCGATCTTGGCCGACATCGTGAATACCGGGCCGTTCCACGGGATGATCGCGGCCACCACGCCCAAGGGCTCGCAGGTGGTGTAGTGCACGATGCCCGGCACGTCCGGCACGGTGCGGCCTTTGAGCTCGCCGGCCAGCCCGGCGAACAGGCGCAACATGTCGATGCCGGTGGCCACGTCGCCGCGCGACAGCGCGGCGATGGGGTGGCCAGTCTCAATGGTCTGCAGCAGGGCCAGTTCTTCGGCATGCGCGGCCAGCAGATCGGCGCCGCGCGTCAACAGGCGACCCCGTTCACGCGCGGGGGTGCGCGCCCAGCCCGCGAAGGCCCTTTGCGCGCTGGCCACCACGCGCGCCACGTCGGCTGCTCCGCAACGTGGCACCGACCCGATGAGCTGCTGCGTGGCCGGGTTGAGGACGCTCAGTGAGCCATCGGCCAACGGCTCGTGCAAGCTGCCGTCGAACAAGACCTTGCCCGACAGGCGCAGCGCATGGGCCAGGGCCGCTGTGGGGTCGACGCGGACGGCGAGGCTGCTGGTCATGGTCATGGTCATCGTGCTTCAGGGTCGTCAGGGTATTCAGTGTCTTCAGCGTATTCAGGATCTTCAGGCCATCGTCGCCGCAACGCGGTCTGGTGCCTGGCTGGCGGGAGCACCCACCTCGGCGACCAGTTCAGAAGGCGGCAGGCAGCGGCCCAGGATCAGGTCGGCCGCCTTGGCGCCGATCATCAAGGAAGGCGCATACGTGTTGCCCGAGGTGACGGTGGGGATGATCGACGCGTCGGCAACCCGCAGCCGCTCGATGCCGCGCACGCGCAACTGTTCGTCGACCACGGCCGTCGGGTCGCTGGCCGGCGCCATGCGGCAGGTGCCCACCAGGTGGTAGCAGCTGCTGCCGTATTGGCGCGCAAAGTCCAGCAGTTCACTGTCGCTTTCGACATTGACACCGGGAAGCTCCTCGCAGTCGTAGTAGCGCGCCAGCGCTGGCGTGGCCAGCAGCCGCCGCGCCATGCGGATGGCCGCCAGCAGCACCAGGCGGTCACCTTCCTCGGCCAGGTAGTTGGGCTGCACCTGCGGCGCCATCGCGGCGTCGGTGGACAGGATGCGCACGTAGCCGGTGCTGCGCGGGCGCATCTGCCAGGCGCCAGCGGTCATGCCGGCAAAACTGTCCAGCGAACCGAGCTTGCCGGCGCGGTAGCTAGCCGGCGTGAAGATCACCGTGCTGTCGGGCGTGGGCAGCTTGGGGTCGGACCGGCCGAAGGCGTAGAGGATGGCCGCCGATAGCCCGAGCACGCTGGGCTTGTGGAGCAGCCACCTGGCGCCCTCCACCAGCAGCCGGGGGCCCGTGACGAGGTTGTTGATCGACAAGGTGTTCTTCGCCCGCACCACGATGCGCGGGCTGAAGTGGTCGCCCAGGTTCTGACCGACCCCGGGCAGTTGATGCAGCACCTTGATGCCGAGCTCCTGCAGCAGCGGCGCCGGGCCGATGCCGGAGAGCTGCAAGAGCTTGGGCGAATTGATGGCGCCGGCGCAGACAATCACTTCGCGCTGCGCCCGCACCTCGTGCTCGACGCCGCCGCGCCGGTAGCGCACGCCGCGCGCCACGCACGCTTCCAGCACGATGCTGCTGGCCTGCGCGTCGGTGATGACGGTCAGGTTCTGGCGGCCAATCGCCGGGTACAGGAAGGCGCGCGCAGCGCTGATGCGACGCTCACTCTCGATCACGCGCTGGTAGTAGCCCACACCGTCGGTGCTTGCGCCGTTGTAGTCGGGGTTGCGCGCAAAGCCGATGCTGGCCGCGCCTTCGATGAAGGCGTCGCACAGCGGGTGGCGCCAGGCGATGTCGGTGACGGGCAGCTCGCCCTGGCGGCCGCGGTAGGGGTTGTCGTCGCCACCGACGCGGCGCTCGATGCTCTGGAAGTAGGGCAGCACCTCGCGGTAGCTCCAGCCGCTGTTGCCACGTTGCGCCCAGCCGTCGTAGTCCTGCGCCTGGCCGCGCACGAAAACCATCCCGTTGACCGAGCCCGAGCCGCCCAGTGTTCGGCCCTGCGTCGTCGCGATGGCGCGCCCGGCTGTCCAGTCGGTGGGCACGGTCGTGAAGGGCCAGGTGATGTCGGTGTTGAACAGCGTCTTGACGAAGCCGGCCGGCATGTGGATGAAGGGGTTGCTGTCGACCGGCCCTGCTTCCAGCACGCACACGGTGGCGCCGGTGGCGCTGAGGCGGTTGGCGATGACCGAAGCGGCCGTGCCGCCGCCGACGATCACATAGTCGAAGCTGTCCATTCGGGTGTCCCTGCAACCCCGGCTGAGGGCGCCGGACCCGGTATCGATTCTTTCACCAGACCGGCGCAGCGTTCATCACGAATAGGGCCTGGGCCATCACTGCAGCTGATGGACACGGCGCCTTGGAGTCCTGGAACCGGATCGCTGGTCGCGGGCTTGCAATTCTGGGTCACCGGCGCGGCTCCGGGCCGATCGGTCACAGGGTTTCCACGGACACGTATCCATTCCGGCGGCCTGCAACCTGAGGCCCGTCCGACCTGCGGCCACGGACTGGCTTGCCCGCTCCAATTTCTGTTGTGTACTTATTCGAACTTTCATATACTGCTCAGTATTGCAAGCTGACCCAGAGTCGGAAGACCTGGGCGCCCAGCAGGACGGCGGACGCCGAAGAAAGACTTCCATGAAAGCGCAACGATGAGCACCTGCACAGGTCACGCCCTGGTCACCGGCGCCGGCAACGGCATCGGCCGCGCCATCGCGCTGCGCCTGGCGCGGGACGGCCGCGATGTGAGCGTCCTGGACCGCGACCTGGCCGGCGCTGAAGCCACGGCCGCGCTCGTTCGAGCCTTGGGCCGGCGCGCCGCGGCAGTCGAGGTCGACGTCGGCCGCCGCGACAGCGTGCGTGAGGCGGTGGCCCGCGCGACGGCTGCGCTGGGCCCTATCGATGCGCTGGTCAACAATGCCGGCATCCTGCGCACGGCGCCCTTCCTTGACGTGAGCGAAAGCGACTGGCGCGACGTGATGACGGTCAACCTCGACGGCGTCTTTCACTGCAGCCAGGCCGTGCTGCCGGGCATGCTGGCACGCGGCAGCGGCTGCATCGTCAACATGTCGTCCTGGACCGGCAAGAAAGGCGTGCCCAACCACGCCGCCTACGCCGCCAGCAAGGCCGCCGTCATCGCGCTGACGCAAAGCGTGGCTGGCGAACTGGCCGCCCGCGGCATCCGAGTCAACGCGATCTGCCCCGGTACCATCGTCGACACCCGCATGCGCGACGAGGCCGAGGCGCTGAACACGGCGCAGGGCCTGCCCGACGTTCAGACGCGCGTGAAAACCGTGATCCCGATGCGCCGCGCCGGCACGCCCGACGACGTGGCCGGCGTGGTGGCTTTCCTGCTCTCGGCCGACGCGGCCTACATGACCGGGCAGGCCATCAACATCACGGGCGGCCTGTGGATGAACTGAGCATCCCGATGCGCGGGCAAAGCGCCATGACAGCCGCCGATCGCGCAGCGCTTGCGGCTTTCGACGTGGTCGTCATCGGTGCCGGCTTTGCAGGCCTGTACATGCTGCACCGCCTGAGGAAACTCGGCCTGAGTGCACGCCTGTACGAAGCCGGCACGGGCGTGGGCGGCACCTGGTACTGGAACTGCTACCCCGGCGCGCGCTGCGACGTCGAGAGCCTGCAGTACAGCTACAGTTTCGACGACCTGTTGCAGCAGGACTGGACCTGGACCGAGCGCTACCCCAAGCAGGACGAGATCCTGCGCTACATCAACCACGTCGCCGACCGCTTTGATCTGCGACGAGACATCCAGCTCAACACCCGCGTGGCCAGCGCGGTGTACGACGAAACCAGCCGCCGGTGGACCGTGCGCCCGCAGCAAGGCGACGCCGTCACGGCGCGATTCGTCATCAGCGCCGTCGGATGCCTGTCGGCAGCACGCGTGCCCGAAGTGCCGGGCCTGGACACATTCAAGGGCCGCAGGTACCACACCGGCACCTGGCCGCAGCACGAGAAGGTGGACTTCACGGGCCAGCGCGTGGCCGTCGTCGGCACCGGGTCTTCGGGCATCCAGACGATCCCGGTCATCGCCAGGCAGGCGCGCCAGCTGGTGGTCTTCCAGCGCACGCCCAACTTCAGCATTCCGGCCTGGAACGGCCCGTTGTCCGAAGTCGACCAGCAGGAGTGGAAGACCCGCTACACCGAGCACCGCGAGCGCGCACGCGGTACGCGCTCGGGCATCCTGTACGAGTACAGCACGCGGCCGGCGGCATCGGTCAGCGAGCAAGAACGGCAGGCCGAGTACGAGCGCCGCTGGGCCCGTGGTGGCGCCAACTTCACGCACGCCTTCAACGACCTGTACACCGACCAGTTCGCCAACGACACCGCCTCGGAGTTCGTGCGCAACAAGATTCGCGGCATCGTCAAGGACCCGGCGGTGGCGGCGCTGCTCACGCCCACCGACCATTCGATCGGCACCAAGCGCATCTGCGTCGACACCGACTACTTCGCCACCTTCAACCAGCCGCACGTCAAGGTGGTGAGCCTCAAGGCCGACCCCATCCGCGACATCGTGCCCGAGGGCATCCGCACCGAAAGCACGACCTACGCGCTGGACGCCATCGTCTTTGCCACCGGCTACGACGCCGTGACCGGCTCGCTGGATCTGATCGACATCCGCGGCATCGCGGGCCAGTCGCTCAAGGCCAAGTGGTCACAGGGCCCGCGCACCTACCTGGGCCTGATGAGCGCGGGCTTCCCCAACCTGCTGACCATCACCGGCCCGAGCAGCCCTTCGGTGCTGACCAACGTCATCGTGTCGATCGAACAACACGTGGACTGGATCGCCGGCTGCCTGGCGCACATGCAGGCCCACCAGCGGCACAGCGTCGCGTGCACGCCGCAGGCCGAGGACGACTGGATGGCGCACGCCCAGGACGTCGCATCCAAGACGCTCTTTGCCAACGCCAACTCCTGGTACACGGGCGCCAACATTCCCGGCAAGCCGCGAGCCTTCCTGCCCTACATCGGCGGCCTGGGCAACTACACCGTCATTTGCAACGACGTCGCTGCCGCGGGCTATCGCGGATTCACTTTCACTTGACCCCAACGCACGCCGCCCACGGCGTCCAACCCCCTTGGAGACTTCAGATGGACCGGACTGTTTCTCACTTCACCCTGGCCGCCAAAATAGCTGCCGGCGCGCTGGCCGCGAGCCTGGCGCTGTCCGCGCAGGCCCAGTCTGAGCAACCCGATGATGGCGTCTACAAGGACCGCGTCGACTGGGGCGTGCTGATGGACATGAGCGGCCCCACTTCGGCATCGCAGAGCATCTGGGTGGCCGGCTTCCAGGACTACATGCGCAAGGTCAACGAAGGTGGCGGCATCCACGGCCGCAAGATCAACGTGCTCGCCGAGGACAACCGCTACAACGCCGCCACCGACAAGATCAACTTCGAAAAGCTCGTCGGCCAGACACCGGTGATCGCCATCTCGGGCATGGGCACTTCGGCGTCGCAGGTGGCGCTGGCCAGCGTCATCAAGGGCGGCAAGGTGCCCATCGTCGGCACCTACACGCCCACGCGCGCGCTGTCCGATCCCGTGTCGCCGATGGTCTACAACGGCTTCTGCGGTTACCGCGAGATGGCGCAGACCGGCATCGGCTACTACATCGACACGCTCAAGCTCAAGGCGCCCAAGGTCATGACGGTGGCCATCGAGAGCACCGGCGGCAAGGAGTACCACGAGTACGTGTCGGAGGTTGCGGCCAAGTACGGCGGCACGGCGCAGGCCGTGACGATGAAAGTGACCGCGGTGGACGTGACGCCGCAGGTGCTGGAGATCATCGCCGCCAAGCCCGACCTGATCACCATCTACGGCGTGCCCAACACCGCCATCCTGACCATGAAAGCCCTGCAGCAGTACGGCCTGAAGACCCCCGCCTTCGGCATCTCCTACCTGGGTGCGCCGAACATCTTTGCCGCCATGGGCGTGCAGGCCGGCGCCAACTACAGCTTCGTCAGCTGCTTCACGCCGGGTGGGTCAGACCAGACGCCGGGCAACAAGGACCTGTCGGCCTTTGCCGCCAAGGTGGGCCGCAGTGCGCAGTCCACGGACATCAACTATGTCGCCGGCTGGGTGGTGGCGCAAATGGCCGCCGAGTCGCTGGCCAAGGCAGGGCCACAGCCCACGCGCGCCAAGCTCGTGGAAGTCATGGACAAGGGCTTCGTCGTCGACAGCAAGGGCCTGGCCGCCCCCATCCACTACACCAAGGACAACCACACCGGCCCGGTGGTGCTGAAGGTCTTCGGTTACGACTACGCCACCGGCACCTTCAAGCATTACGGCGCCTACAGCGACTACACCAAGTACACCGCCAAGTAGCAGCGCACCCGAGCCTGCCCTGCCCCCCTGCCCCCCTGCCCAGTCACCTTCGCGCACGAGGAACCTCATGCTTGCACAAGTCCTGTTCAGCGGCCTGGCACTGGGCAGCATCTACGGCCTCGTGGCCCTGGGTTTTGCGATCGTGTTCAAGGCCACCGAGGTCTTCAACTTCGCGCAGGGCATGTTCGTGGTCTGCGGGGCCTTCTTCGCGGTCACCGCGATCACGCTGCTGCAACTGCCGTTTGCCTTGTCGATCCTCTTCATCGTGTTCTGCGCCGCGCTGCTGGGCGTGACCATCCACGTGCTGCTGATCCAGCCGCTGGCCGGGCGACCGATGCTGTCGGTGATCATGCTCACCATCGCGCTGTCGATCGTGCTGCGTGCGGTGATCGAGATCCTCTTCGGGCCGCAGGGCCGCAACCTGGTGACGCCGCTGCCCAGCGGCATCTTCCTCATCGGCGGCGTGCGCATCTCGCAACTGCACCTGACGGCGGCACTGGTCAGCTGGGCCTGCATGGCCGGCTTCGGCGCCTTCTTCCGGTTCACCTCGGTGGGCCTGTTGATGCGTGCCACGGCCGACAGCCACGAGGCCGCCGTGGTCTCGGGCATCAACGTCAACGTCATGAACCGGCTGGCCTGGGCCATCGGCAGCACGCTGGCAGCCATCGGCGGGCTGTTCCTGGGCCAACTGCAGATCGCGTCCACCGACCTCGAAAACATCGGCCTGCTGGCACTGCCGGCGGTGGTGATCGGCGGCATGCAGAGCATCCCCGGCGCCATCATCGGCGGCCTCCTGGTGGGGGTCATCGAGCAACTGGCTTCGTCGTACATATCGCCCAAGTCCAGCGACATCCTGATCTACGGGCTGCTGTTGCTGATCCTGATGGTGCGCCCCTGGGGTTTGTTCGGCCAACGAGAACTCGGCCGTGTATAGGTTG
>JANMVM010000243.1:0-5019 GCA_031392695.1 Rubrivivax sp. | reverse complement strand
CAGCCGCAGGTGGCCGGCCAGGCCGGCGCGCACGTCGCTCATGGCCAGCATGGCCAGCATGGCCAGCGCCATCTGTTCGAGCCGTGCGACCATTTCCATGGCCTGCGGCAGCAGCGTGCTGCCAGCGGCGGCGGGCACGACACCGCGCTTGCTGCGCTGCAGCAGCGGGGTGCCGATGTGGGATTCGAGTTCGGCCACGCGCTTGCTGGCCGCGGCCAGCGACAGGTCCAGGCGTTCAGCGCCGGCCGTCAGGCTGCCGACATCCACCGCGGCAACAATGAGACCCAGCGTGGTCAGCTTGAGGCGGTCGAGGTTGAAGGCCATGGGTGCCCGATGCTCAACCGGAGGTTGAGGATGTTTCAACCAGAGGCCAAGCGAATGAAGCTTGTGGCCGCCATCATCACGGCTATTCCTGCAAACACCCCACCGGAGACTTCCCTCATGCCTCTGAGCCGCCGCGCCCTGATCACTGCCACCGTCACCTCACTGGCCCTGGCGCCGGCCTTCATGGCCGGCTCGGCCCAGGCCCAGGCCTACCCGAGCAAGCCGGTGACGCTGATCGTGCCCAACCCGCCGGGCGGCGTGGTCGACACTTCGGCGCGGCTGCTGAGCGAGCCGCTGGCCAGGCTGCTGGGGCAGCCGGTGGTGATCGAGAACAAGGGCGGCGCCAGCGGCAACATCGCCTACCAGCAGGTGGCGCTGGCGCCCAAGGACGGGCACACGCTGCTCATCTCCTACTCGGCCTACCACGTCGGCAACCCGGCGATGTTCGCCAAGCTGCCCTGGGCGCAGAAGGACTTCGTGCCGGTGGCGCTGCTCACCGCGGCCACCAACGTCATCGCCGCACACCCCTCGGTGCCGGCCAACAACCTCAAGGAATTCATCGCCTACGCCAAGGCCAACCCGGGCAAGCTGAACTTTGCTTCGCAGGGCAACGGCTCGCTGTCCCACGTCGGCACCGCGCTGCTGGAGCAGACCACCGGCATCGACATGATTCACGTGCCCTACAAGGGCAGCGGCGCGGCAATCCAGGACGTGCTGGGCGGCCAGGTGCAGGTCTTCATGACGACGCCGCCTTCGGTCCTGCAGCACGTGCAGGCCGGCAAGCTCAAGGCCTTTGCCGTCACTGGCAAGGCGCGCCACCCCGGCCTGCCCAACGTGCCGACCACCGCCGAGGCGGGCCTGCCCGGATTCGAGCTCGAAGCCTGGGTCGGCCTCTTCGCGCCTGCCGGCACGCCGCCGGCCGTGGTGCAGCAGCTGACCGACAAGGTCAAGGCAGCGCTGGCCACGCCCGAGGCCAGGGCAGTCGCTGAGCGCAGCGGCATCGAGATCCGCTACCTCGGGCCTGAGGCACTGGCTGCGCTGGTGCAGCGCGAGACGACTTACTGGGGCCAGATCATCAAGGCCAAAGACATCCGGGCAGATTGAGTCCGCGAGCCCGCCCACCGCACCTGAAAGATCCCACATGTCCCGCATCCACTACCGCATCGGCCAGATCGTGCCCAGCTCCAACACCACGATGGAGACCGAGATCCCGGCCATGCTGCGCGCCCGCGAAGGTGTGCTGCCCGAACGCTTCAGCTTCCACTCAGCGCGCATGCGCATGAAGCACGTGACCCAGGAAGAGCTGGCGAAGATGGATGCCGACAGCGACCGCTGCGCGCTGGAGCTGTCCGACGCGCGCGTCGACGTGCTGGGCTACGCCTGCCTGGTGGCCATCATGGCCATGGGGCGCGGCTACCACCGTGTCTCGGAAGAACGGCTGCGCGCGCGCACGCTCGAAAACGAAGCCCCGGCGCCGGTGGTGACGAGTGCCGGCGCGCTGGTGCAGGGCCTGCAGGCCATCGGCGCGAAGAAGATCGCGCTGCTGGCGCCCTACATGTTGCCGCTGACCGCGCTGGTGGTGGACTACCTGGGGCACGAAGGCATCGAGGTGCTGGACGCGATGTCGCTCGAGATCAGCGACAACCTCGAGGTCGGCGCCCGCGACCCGCGCGCGCCGATCGAGATCAGCAAGAAGCTCAACACCGCCAACTGCGACGCGGTGGTCATCTCGGCCTGCGTGCAGATGCCCTCGCTGGCTTCGGTGCAGCCAGTGCAAGACCGGCTGGGCCTGCCGGTGGTGTCGTCATCGGTCTGCACCACCTGGCGCATGCTCAAGGCGCTGAACCTGCACACCATGGTGCCGGATGCGGGCACCTTGCTGTCCGGGCGCTACTGAGCGGGCCGCAGCGATGTTGCCCACCCCCGACGCCCTGCAAGGCCTGAAGGTGCTGGAACTCGGCCAGCTCATCGCCGGGCCCTTTGCCGGCAAGACGCTGGCCGATTTCGGCGCCGACGTGATCAAGATCGAACCGGTGGACGGCGGCGATCCGCTGCGCAGCTGGCGGCTGCTGCGCGAGGGCACCTCCGTCTGGTGGGAGGTGCAGTCGCGCAACAAACGCTCGGTCGCGCTGGACCTGCGCAGCGCCCAAGGGCAGGCCGCCGTGCGCGCGCTGGCCTGTGAAGCCGACGTGCTGATCGAGAACTTCAAGCCCGGCACGCTCGAAGGCTGGGGCCTGGGCTGGGACGCGCTGCACGCACTGAACCCGAGCCTGATCATGCTGCGCATCAGCGGCTTCGGCCAGACCGGCCCCTACGCCGCCAAGCCCGGCTTCGGCGTGCTGGGCGAATCGATGGGCGGCCTGCGTCACCTGACGGCCGAACCCGGCCGCGTGCCGGTGCGCGTGGGCGTGAGCATCGGCGACACGCTGGCAGCGCTGCACGGCGTGATCGGCGTGCTGCTGGCGCTGCGCCACCGCGAAGTGGGCGGCGGCGAGGGCCAGATGATCGACGTCGCGCTGTACGAGAGTGTCTTCAACGTCATGGAAAGCCTGCTGCCCGAATACGACGCCTTCGGCGCCGTGCGCGGCGCGGCCGGCAGCGCGCTGCCCGGCATCGCGCCCAGCAACGCCTACCGCTGCGCCGGCAGCGCCTACGTGCTGGTGGCGGGCAACGGCGACAGCATCTTCCGCCGCTTGATGCTGGCCATCGGCCGCGCCGATCTGGCCGAAGACCCAGGCCTGGCGCGCAACGACGGCCGCGTCGCGCGCGTGGCCGAGATCGACGCCGCTATCGAGGCCTGGACGCTGCAGCGCCCGATCGACGAGGTGATCGCCGTGCTGGACAAGGCCGCGGTGCCGGTGGGTCGCGTCTACTCGGTGGCCGATATCGCAAGCGACCCGCAATACCTGGCGCGCGACATGATCGTGCAGACGCACGACTGCGAGGGCCGGCAGCTGTTGGTGCCGGGCATCGTGCCCAAGCTCGGCGCCACGCCGGGGCGGCTGCGCACCCCGGCGCCGCGGCTGGGCGAGCACAACGCCAGCGTGCTGGGGCCGGGCGGGTGGCCCGCGCGCGCGGCCAACGACGACGGCGCCGGGGGTGCTCGATGAACGCGGCGGCCAAGCCCCGCATCGCCATCCACGAGGTCGCGCCTCGCGACGGCTTGCAGATGGAAAGCCGCTTCGTTCCTACCGACGACAAGGTGGCCTGGATCGACTGCCTGTCGACGTTGGGCTACGCCAAGATCGAGGTCACGTCTTTTGTCTCGGCGAGCGCGATTCCCGCGCTGCGCGACGCAGAAGAGGTGATGCGCCGCATCCACCGCACGCCGGGGGTCGAGTACAGCGCCCTGGTGCCCAACGTGCGCGGTGCCGAGCGCGCCATCGACGGCCGCGCCGACGAATTCAACCTCGTCATGTCGGCCAGCGCCACCCACAACCTGGCCAACCTGCGCATGACGCAGGAGCAATCGTTTCGCAGCCTGGCCGAGGTGGCGCGGCTGGCGCTGCAGGCCGGCGTTGCCGTCAACGTGTCACTGTCCTGCGCTTTCGGCTGTCCGATGGAGGGCCCGGTGCTGGCGCTGGCGGTGCTGGACTGGATCAGCCGCTTCGCCGATCTTGGCGTGGCGCGGGTCACGCTGTGCGACACCACCGGCATGGCCGACCCGGCACAGGTGCTGGCGCTGTGCGGCGCTGCGCGCAGGCTGTATCCGACGATCAACTTCACCGCGCACTTCCACGACACGCGCGGCCTCGGCGGCGCCAACGTCTACGCCGCGCTGCAGGCCGGCATCAGGCGCTTCGACGCCTCGTTGGGCGGCATCGGCGGCTGCCCCTACGCGCCGGGCGCCAGCGGCAACGTCGCCACCGAGGACGTGGTGCACCTGCTGCAGTGCATGGGCTTCGAGTGCGGCCTCACGGTCGAAGGTCTGACCGGCGCTGCGGCGCAACTGCGTGCGCTGCTCGGCCACGACTTGCCCAGTGCGGTCGGCCGCGCCGGAGCGCGCTGGCAGCGTCACCCGCCGCCGGCCGACTTCGAGCAGATCCGCCAGCGGGCGTTGGCCCGCGATGCCGCGTCCAGCTGAGCCCAGCCCTCCTTTCTGCCCCGGGCTCCCCGAGCAAGGCACCCGACACCGCTTGATGCGGTCCGTTGAGTCGACTGCGCTGCTTTGAATGGCGACGGCTCAGCCGAAATGCTTCTGTCATGGGAGTCAACCATGGGTGAACGCTGATCATCGAGCCACTTGGACCTGTCGCAGAAAGCCCCGGGTGCAGCCAGGCTCCTCGGCCCCGGGTTGCGACGCCGCCTGAACGCGAGGGCTGAGCGAGGCTCAGGCCGCTTGCAGCTGCGCCGCCACGGGCAGGCGCCCGTGGTGGCGCCCGCGCCTGCAGACCCACGTGCTTGAGGATCTTCTCGGCTGACCGGCTGTTTCAGGATCGCTGCGATGAGCTTCAGCTCACCACCGGAGTTCGCTTCGCACCCGGCGGGCCGCGATGTCGGGCCGGGCGGCTCGGGCTCTTGCGGCACCACCTGCGCACGCACCTTGGCTGAAGTTGTGCATGACGGTGCCAGCACGCCATGCAAGCGGATCAGCCACGCGCGGGCGTCGATCCCAACCCTGGAAGCAGCGACATCGCACGCGGCCGTGGCGTGACCTGCCTGCGCAACAGCAACGCCACGTCCTACGTGACGGCG
>JANMVM010000194.1:0-32988 GCA_031392695.1 Rubrivivax sp. | reverse complement strand
CGGGGGTCGCGCGGCCATGAGCAAGGCGTCAAAGCGCAGGATTCCACGGGTTTTTACTTACGAAATTCCGAACTTATGGCCTCGGACGGCCTTGACGAGCAGGCCATGTTGTGGGTGGCTGAGCTTCATTGCTAATCAGGTGTGCGCAAGGGTCCACCGGGCTGGTCGCTGGCCTTCAGGGTCGCCAGCATGCGGCGCGCGGCCTCCTGCTCTGCGGTGCGGCGTGAGCGGCCTTCGCCGCGTTCCGCCAAGCCGAGGCCAGCGACCGCACATTCCACCTCGAAGGTCTGGGCGTGCGCCTGGCCGTGGGTGGCGGTGATGCGGTAGGCCGGCACGGCAATGCGCCGCGACTGCAGCCATTCCTGCAACTCGGTCTTGGCGTCCTTGCTCCAGCTGTCGGCTTCGGTGGCCTGGATGATGTCGCCAAAGAGGCTCTGCACGAGGCCGCGCGCGCTGGCATAGCCACCGTCTTGGAACACGGCACCGATGAGGGCTTCGACGGCGTCGGCCAGGATCGACGGGCGCTGCGCGCCACCGCCACGGGCCTCGCCTTCGGACAGGCGCAGCATCTCGGGCAGCCCGAGGCCGAGCGCGGCGCGGTGCAGGCTGTCTTCGCGCACCAGGTGGGCCCGCACGCGCGTCAGATCACCTTCGTCGCTGGCCGAGAAGCGCTCGAAGAGCAGATCCGACACCGCCAGGCTGAGCACCGCGTCGCCCAGGAACTCCAGCCGCTCGTTGTGGTCGGCGCCCCAGCTGCGGTGGGTCAGCGCACGCTGCAGCAACGCCGCGCTCGAAAAGCGGTGGCCCAGGCGTCGTTGCAGCGCTTCGAGGCGGGCGTCCATCGAGACTACTTTGAGCGTCCCTCGTATTTGATGAGGATGTAGACCGGGCCGTAGATCGGCACTTCCTTGTCGTAGGCAAACGCGATCACGACGCGGTCGTTCTCTTTGGTGATCTGCAGATCCTTGCCCGACACGGACGTGATGGAGTACTCGAGGTCCTTCTGGCGGTCGAAGGCCTGCCGCACCTCGGCCACGGTGGGCGGCTGCGCGGCGGCGATCTTCTCCACCGCGCGCTGGATCGTGGCGTACTCGTTGATGGTGGGCAGCACGCGCACCAGCGTGTAGGCCAGGAAGCCGATCAGCACGGCCCAGAACATGAGCCCGAACAGCGTCACGCCACGTTGCCGTGAGCGGGGGTTACCGATGGTGCCAGCGGTCATGGAGCGCCCTTTGTCCTGATCGGCCCGGTGCGCGTTCAGCGGAAGGCGCCGATGCGGCCGAGGTTGCCGAAGTTCATCCACACGAAGAATGCCTTGCCGACGATATTCTCATCCGGCACGAAACCCCAGTAGCGTGAGTCTTGCGAGTTGTCGCGGTTGTCACCCATCATGAAGTAGTGGCCGGGCGGTACCTTGCACACCACGCCTTCGGGCGAGTAGCGGCAGTGCTCGGCCATCGGGAAGGTCTTGGGGTCGGGACCGTAATAGCCCTGGCGCTGCGGGTTGACGAGGATCTTGTGCTCCACCTCGCCCAGTTTCTCGGCAAACTGCGGCTCGTAGCGCAAGCTGTCGGCTTCGAAGAAGTCGCCCTGCGCCACCAGCGCCTGCGGCTGGCCGTTGATGCTGAGTTTCTGATTCTGGTACGACACCTCGTCACCGGGTAGACCCACGACGCGCTTGATGTAGTCCTGCCGCGGGTCCACCGGGTAGCGAAAGACCATCACGTCGCCGCGCTGCACGGGGTTGTTGTCGATGATCTTCTTGTTGATGACCGGCAGCCGCACGCCATAGTGAAACTTGTTCACCAGGATCAGGTCGCCCACGAGCAGGGTCGGGATCATCGAGCCCGAGGGAATCTTGAACGGCTCGAACAGGAAGGACCGCAACAGGAAGACGATCAGGATCACCGGGAACAGTCCCGCCGTCCAGTCCAGCCACCAGGGCTGCATGAGCAGCCTCTCGCGCGCCTGGGCGACGTCACCGTCGACCTTGTCGATGCCCAGCCTGGCCAGCTCGACGCGACGCGACGCGTCCTGCTGCTCAAGCTCGCGTGCGGCGGCCACGCGTGCCGGCTGGAAGCGCAGGCGCTCGGCCAGCCAGAAGACCATCGTGGCCACGGTGAGGATGAACAGCAGCAGCGAGAAATTGCCAGTCCAGAAACCCAGGAACCAGCCGCCCAGATAGACGACGAGGGCGCCATAGAGCGCCGCGGTGAGCGTAGACATGGTGGTTTCAGTCATCGACTTGGAGGATGGCGAGGAAGGCTTCTTGCGGCACCTCGACGGCGCCGATCTGTTTCATGCGTTTCTTGCCCGCTTTCTGCTTCTCGAGCAGCTTCTTCTTGCGGGTGATGTCGCCACCGTAGCATTTTGCCAGCACGTTCTTGCGCAGCGCCTTGATGTCTTCGCGGGCGATGATGTTGGCGCCGATCGAGGCCTGGATCGCCACGTCGTACATCTGGCGCGGGATCTGCTGGCGCATCTTGGCGGCCACCGCGCGGCCGCGGAACAGGCTGCGCTCGCGGTGCACGATGATCGACAGCGCGTCGACGCGGTCGCCGTTGATCATCAGGTCGACCTTGACGACGTCGGCGGCGCGGTACTCCTTGAACTCGTAGTCCATGCTGGCGTAGCCGCGCGAGACGCTCTTCAACTTGTCGAAGAAGTCCAGCACGATTTCGGCCAGCGGCAGCTCGTAGGTCAGGTGCACCTGACGGCCGTGGTAGCTCATGTTGAGCTGCAGGCCGCGCTTCTGGTTGGCCAGCGTCATGACCGGCCCCACGCTGTCCTGCGGCATGTACAGGTGCACCGTGACAATGGGCTCGCGGATCTCGCGGATACGCCCCAGGTCGGGCATCTTGCTCGGGTTCTCGACCAGCATCACGGTGCCGTCGTTCAACTCGACTTGGTAGACGACGCTGGGCGCCGTGGTGATGAGGTCCTGGTCGAACTCGCGCTCCAGCCGCTCCTGCACGATCTCCATATGCAGCAGGCCGAGAAAGCCGCAGCGAAAGCCGAAGCCCAACGCCTGGCTCACTTCGGGCTCGTAGCGCAGGCTGCTGTCGTTGAGCTTGAGCTTCTCAAGCGCGTCACGCAGCTGGTCGTATTCGCTGGCCTCGGTCGGGTACAGGCCGGCAAAGACCTGGGGCTGGATTTCCTTGAAGCCGGGCAAGGCCTCGGTGGCCGGGCCGGCGTTGTTGGGCAGTTTCTTGTCGAGCGTGAGCGTGTCGCCGACCTTGGCAGCCTGCAGCTCCTTGATGCCGCAGATGACGAAGCCCACCTCGCCCGCCTTCAGGCTGTCGCGCGGCATGCTCTTGGGCGTGAAGACGCCCATCTGCTCGATGCCATAGACGGTGTTGGTGGCCATCATGCGGATGCGCTCGCCCTTGGACAGGCTGCCGTCGACCACGCGCACGAGCATCACCACGCCGACGTAGTTGTCGAACCAGCTGTCGACGATCATCGCGCGCGGCGGGCCGTCGGGGTTGCCGCGCGGCGCGGGCATGCGGGTGATGACGGCCTCGAGGATCTCGTCCAGGCCCATGCCGGTCTTGGCGGAACAAGGAATGGCGTTGTCGGCGTCGATGCCGATCACGTCCTCGATCTCGCTCTTCGCGTTTTCTGGGTCGGCGTTGGGCAGGTCCATCTTGTTGAGCACCGGCACCACCTCGACGCCCAGTTCGAGCGCGGTGTAGCAATTGGCCACCGTCTGCGCTTCAACGCCCTGCGAAGCGTCGACCACCAGCAGCGCGCCTTCACAGGCCGACAGCGAGCGGCTGACTTCGTAAGAGAAGTCGACGTGCCCCGGCGTGTCGATGAGGTTGAGGTTGTAGACCTTGCCGTCGCGGGCGGTGTAGTTCAGCGCCGCGGTCTGCGCCTTGATGGTGATGCCGCGCTCGCGCTCGATGTCCATCGAGTCGAGCACCTGGGCTTCCATTTCGCGGTCGGACAGGCCGCCGCAGCGCTGGATGATGCGGTCAGCCAGGGTGCTCTTGCCGTGATCGATATGGGCAATGATGGAGAAGTTGCGGATGTGATTCATCGAGCTTGATGGCATCGCGGCGGCGCCGCGTTGGGCAGTGGGGCGCGACGGTTGCGCGGGTGGGCGCATCGGCCTGCGGTTGTGCGCGATGAGTGGCGCAGCACACCGGCAAAACAGCTAAAAAAAAGGCGCGTCCAAATGCATGACGCGCCTTCCAACAGAACGTTTGGCAACTGCTTGTTGGGGATTCATTGTAGCCAAAAGAACTGGCTGGGAACCCGCGTCATTGCTTGATTTCTGGCCGTTGCAGGGATCAGACAGGAATAAGTTATCAACAGATTATCAACATCTAGGAAACCCCCCTGTGACGAACCACGATCCGTGCCACTCCGGGTCCGGCGAAAGGGTAAAACCGGGCTCCGATTCGGTGATTCTAGACGGCTGGGGCCGTAATCACCGAATGGCCCGATTTGAAGTGAAAGACCACTAACTTGCGGCCCCGAAATGCGCACGTCTGGTGACGCCCCAACGCTCGTCGTCATCCCACGATGCGGAAAGACCCAGCGGCTGACTCAACTAGGAGCGTGGGCGGCAGAAGGCGTCGAAGCGTTCTCGAAGTGCGGCGAAGCCAAACGTGCGAAAACCGAGTCGCGCTCGCGAGCACCGACAAGCCAAGGGCTTGCCCCCTGGGCGCAGCAGGTGATACCCGGCGGTGCCGGTTTCTCGCGCGTTGCAGCCGATGACCTTCTGCCGCCCACGCTCCTAGCCGCCGGTATC
Source organism: Rubrivivax sp. (assembly GCA_031392695.1). Classification (GTDB taxonomy): domain Bacteria; phylum Pseudomonadota; class Gammaproteobacteria; order Burkholderiales; family Burkholderiaceae_C; genus Rubrivivax. The sequence continues at coordinate 28,229 of JANMVM010000194.1, read as the reverse complement.
GGGCCGTACTTCAACGGCCCGGCCGGATCACCACGTAGTTGACCCACTCGCCGCGCCGCACCAGCACCGTGACGGGCTTGGCCTTCTCGGCTTTATCGGCCTTGGCAGCCGCGGCGGCGAATTGTTTGCTGTCGGCGACCTCGGCGTTGTCCAGCGAGAGAATGACGTCGCCTTCGCGCAAGCCAGCGCGGGCAGCGGCACCTTCGACGGCGTCGACGCGCACGCCACCGCGCACGCGCAACTCGCGCTTCTGGGCATCGGTGAGGTCGGAGACCGTCACGCCGAGGGCGCTTTTCGCGCTCGCCTGAGGGGCACTTCCCGGTTCGGCGGCGGCTCGCCGCGCCGGCCGCTCGACTTCGAACTCGGCAATCGCCACCGTGAGGTCACGCGTGGCGCCGCGGCGGAAGACCTGCAGCCCGGCGCGAGCGCCCGGCTTGAGGCCGCCCACGATGCGCGGCAGGTCGCCAGACTTTTCCACCATCTTGCCATCGACCTTGAGGATGATGTCGCCGGCCTCCACGCCCGCCTTCTCGGCCGGCTGGTCCTTCTCGACCCCGGTCACCAGCGCGCCGCGGGGCGCCCCGAGGCCGATCGATTCAGCCACTTCCTTGCTCACCGGGCCGATCTGCACGCCGATGCGGCCGCGCACCACACGCCCGCCGCTGCGCAACTGGTCGGCGACGCGCACGGCTTCGTCGATGGGGATCGCGAAACTGATGCCCTGGAAACCACCCGAGCGGCTGTAGATCTGCGAATTGATGCCCACCACCTCGCCGCGCAGGTTGATGAGCGGCCCGCCGCTGTTGCCGGGATTGATGGCCACGTCGGTCTGGATGAAAGGCAGGTAGTCCCCGGTGTCGCGCTGCTTGGCACTGACGATGCCGGCGGTGACGGTGTTGTCCAGGCCAAAGGGCGAGCCGATGGCCATCACCCACTCGCCCACCTTGAGCCGGCTGACGTCTCCGATCTTCACGAACGGCAGCCCACTGGCTTCGACCTTGACCACGGCCACGTCGGTGCGCTTGTCGGCGCCCACGATGCGGGCCTTGAGTTCGCGCTTGTCGGTGAGCGTGACGATGACTTCCTCGGCGCCCTCCACGACGTGCGCATTGGTCATGATGAAACCGTCGGCACTGAGGACGAAGCCCGAGCCGACACCGCGCTGCTGAGGCTCTTCCTCGTTACCGCGCGGGCCACCCCGGCGATCGGGGCGGTTGGGCAGGGGAATGCCAAAGCGGCGGAAGAACTCCTCGATGTTGGGGTCTATCTCGCCACTTGTGCTGGCCGAAGCTCGCTTCTCGGTGGTGCGGATGTTGACCACCGAGGGCCCGACGCGTTCGACCAGCTCGGTGAAGTCGGGCAATTGCAGCGTCTGCGCCTGTGCCGGTGCGTGCGACAGCCAAGCTGCAGCCGGCAGCAGCAAGGCCAGGCTGAAGGCCACGCGGCCGGCCCATGTGCGGGCGAAGGTCAGGGTCTGAGTGGTCATGCTAGGGGTCTTTCTGTGTCAATAGGGTCATTCGCGACGATGCCGCGGCTTCACGGACGCCGCCGCTCGAAAGCAGTGGTGAATTGTCGGAGGGTCGCCGCCGGCACGTCGCCTACCGCGGTGATCCAGTGCTCGCCACGGCGCATCATCAGCGTTGTCGTGGCACCCTGCTGGGCTTGCACCTCGGCGCGGTGGCGTGGCGCCCTGAAGGGTTCCAGGAACACCGAGACATGCGTCAGCCCGTCAGTGAACACGGCCTGCAGCACCGGCTCGTCGTCGCCCGCCGTCTCCATGCCGCGACGCACGCAGCCGGCGAGGCGGAAGCCCATCAGCGGCCGCGCCACGACCCAGCCTTCGGCTTCGAGCGAGGTGCGCTTTTGCTGCGGGCGCATGACCTGCAAAGCCTCGGTGCCGCGCATGACCTGCAGCACCAGCTCCGGCTGCGGCTTGACGCCGACCTCGACTTCAGAGAACGCGGTGCTCTCCAGCACAGCTCGCACGCCGCTCACCGCGTCACCCAGGACGTCGGCGCGCAGCATGAGTCCGGTGGCCTGATCGGCCCACAGGCGCTGCGCGAAGCGCAGCCCGTCACGCGGCTCGAGCATCAGCACCGCCGCTTCGCGCCCAGCCACGCGGGCGCTGCCTTCGCGCTTGAGCTCGTACTGGTCCAGCGCCTGCGGGTCCACGGCCTGGGGCGTGGTGGACCAGGCGGCGAGTGTCTCGCGCTTTTCCACCACCGCCGTCCTGGCCTGTGGCCACTGGGTGTGAACGGTGTCGTTGTGGCGCGCGATGCGCTGCTGGCGGCCGTCAAGCGCGTCGAGTCTTTCGTAGGTCTGCTCAGCGCTCGTGAAGTGCCAGACCCTGGAGCTCGACAGCGTGCCGCCGGCACTGTAGACCAGCGTGCCCTGGTAGTTGGCGCTGCGCGCCGCGGCGTGGATGCGCGTGAGCCAGGCGCGGGCATCGGCGGTCGTCAGCGCAGGCGTGCCCGCGGGTGCAGGGTCTGCGGCCTGTGCCACGGCCCAGCCGGTCAGCAGGCACGAAGCAAGGGCCGCCAGCCGCAGCCAGGGCACCAGGCGCAGCCGCATCACCGCTGCGCGCCGGCCGGCAACTCGGCATCGACACGGCGCAGCGCGCTGGCCGGCGCCGCCACGGCCAGACCGCCGCGAGCGGCCTGGTGGGCCCGCAGGTATTCGTCCAGCCGCGCATCCCGCAACAGCATGCTGTCACCGGGCGACGGCGAAGGCGGCGGCAGCCCGCCATTGCTGACTCGGGTGACGGCCATCGGACTGGATGCCGCGGCCAGCGTTTCGGCACTCGCGGGGCCGGCCGGGTTGGAGCTCCGCGAGACCACCAGCACACCAGCCACCACGACAAAGCCTGCCGCCACCGCCGCTGGCAGAAGCCAGGCCGCTGAAGCCCGCCGCGCGGCCGCCGCCAGCGTGCCAGGTGGCCGCGCCTGCGGTGCCAGCACCACGGGCTCGGCAGCGAGCTTGCGACGCAGCGCCTGCACAAACGCGGCATCGCGGCCGGGTGAGGTGGCCAGTTCGCCGGAGCGCAGCACATCTCCGATGAGGTGATAGGCGTGCCAGGTGGCGCGGGCCGAGGCCTCGTCACGCCAGGCGCGGCAGGCTTGATCGAAGGCCTGGGCATCTCCATCGGCCGCCGCCGACAGCCAGCGGCGCGAATCGTGGCCTTGTGCGTCGTCAGCGGGGGGGTCGGATTGCAGGCTCATGGTCATGGCAGGGTGGAGTATCAGCGGGTCGAACCGGGGTCACCAACGGTCGCCGTCGCGCGTGTCCAGCAAGGGCTTCAGACGCGCGGCGATGGCATCGCGGGCGCGAAAGATGCGGGAGCGAACGGTTCCGATGGGGCAGTTCATGACTTCGGCGATTTCTTCGTAGCTCAAGCCTTCGATCTCCCGCAGCGTGATGGCCTGGCGCAGATCATCAGACAGCGCTTCGATGGCAGAGTTCACGGCCGCTGCGATCTCTTTGCTGGCCAGCAGGGCTTCGGGTGTTTCGCAGTCGGTTAGTTCATTTTCTGCGCGTGAAGTTTCCTCGCCGTCCTCATCCGTGCGCAGCGACGACTCCGACACCAACGGGTCGCGCTTCATGTCCATCAGCGCCTTCTTGGCTGAGTTGACCGCAATCCGGTACAGCCAGGTGTAGAAGGCGCTCTCGCCACGAAACTGCGGCAAGGCGCGGTAGGCGCGCAGGAAGGTTTCCTGGGCGATGTCCTGCACCAAGTCCACGTCGCGCACCATGCGGCCGATCAGGCGCTCGATGCGCCGCTGGTACTTGACGACCAGCATCTCGAAGGCCCGCACATCGCCGAGCTTGACTCGCTCGACCAGCAGGGCGTCTGCATCCGCATCGGACATTCAGTCAGGCTTTGCCGCGTTGCCGCGCTCATCAGACCGGGCGCCGGGGGTGGGTTCGGGAGCTCGGCAATATACCGCGGCCCGCAAGGCATGACGGCTGGCACCGGCTTCGCCGGCAGCCACCGGAATCCAGACGCTGCGCCGCGGCCGCTCGGCAGGTCGCAGCCGCAGCAGCATCCACGGGCCGAGGTCGATCATCAGGTCCAGCCGCCCCACCCGGCCGTTGGCTGACCATTGCTGGCCATCCCAGTTCAACAACACCGGCGACGGCGCCGCCATCCACCAAGCCCATGCCGCGACCGGCAGAGCCAGGACCAGGGCCGGCCAGAGCGGCCGCTGAAGATGGCCGAGGCCCCAGGCTGCCAGTGCCGCGACGGCCAGCGCCGGCATCAGGGCCTGGAACAAGCGCCAGCCACCGGCCCGGCGGCAGCGCACGCTGACGGCTGGCGCCGTGCGCACGGCCAATCAGGCGCGCCGGAAGACCAGCGTGCCGTTGGTGCCGCCGAAGCCGAAATTGTTCTTCACCGCCACGTCGATCTTCATCGGCCGCGCTTCGTTGGCGCAGTAGTCCAGGTCGCACTCCGGATCCTGGTTGAAGATGTTGATCGTGGGCGGCGACACCTGGTGGTGGATGGCCAGAACGGTGAACACCGATTCGACGCCACCGGCACCGCCGAGCAAGTGCCCGGTCATGGACTTGGTGGAATTGACGACCAGCCGCCGGGCGTGGTCGCCATAGGCCAGCTTGATGGCGTTGGTCTCGTTCAGGTCGCCCAGCGGCGTGCTCGTGCCGTGGGCATTGAGGTACTGCACCTCGGTGGCGTTGATGCGTGCATTGCGCAAGGCGGCCAGCATGCTGCGCTTGGGGCCGTCGACATTGGGCGCAGTCATGTGAAAGGCGTCGGCACCCATGCCGAAACCGGCCAGCTCGGCGTAGATCCTGGCGCCGCGCTTCCTGGCGTGTTCGTACTCTTCGAGCACCAGTGCGCCCGCGCCTTCGCCGAGCACGAAGCCGTCGCGGTCGCGGTCCCAGGGCCGCGACGCGGTCTGGGGGTCGTCGTTGCGGGTGGACAGCGCGCGCGCGGCCGCGAAGCCGCCCACACCCAGCGGCGAAACCGTGCTCTCGGCACCGCCCGCGACCATCACGTCAACATCGCCGTACTCGATCATGCGGCCGGCTTCGCCGATGCAGTGCAGCCCGGTGGTGCAGGCCGTGACGATGGCCAGGTTGGGGCCGGTGAAGCCGTACTTGATCGAGACATGCCCCGAGATCATGTTGATGATCGAGGCCGGCACGAAGAAGGGCGAAATTCGCCGTGGCCCGCGCGCCTGGTACTCGTCCTCGGTCTGCTCGATCAGCGGCAGGCCGCCGATGCCCGAGCCGACCATCACGCCGATGCGCTCCGCGGTCTGCTCGGTGAGCGCATCGCCATGCGGCAGCCCGGCGTCCTGGACCGCCTGGATCGACGCCGCCATGCCGTAATGGATGAAGGTATCCATGTGGCGGGCTTCCTTGACCGGGATGTAGTCCTCGATCTTGAAGCCCTTAACCTCACCCGCGAACTGGCAGGCGAAGGCCGAGGCATCGAACTTGGTGATGCGATCGATGCCCGATCGACCCGCGAGCAGATTGGCCCAGCCCTCGGCCACCGTGATGCCCACGGGGCTGATGAGTCCCAGGCCCGTGACGACGACGCGGCGACGACCCGACATGGGGGCTTTCAGTGCTCGCGCGCGAGGTCGCGCTCGGGCCGGAGGCTGGGCATCGGTTCCTTGCGGATCCTCATGTCCCGCCTCAGCCCTTCTGGTGCTTGACGGCGTAGTCGATCGCCAACTGGACGGTGGTGATCTTCTCCGCCTCTTCGTCGGGGATCTCGATGCTGAACTCGTCTTCGAGCGCCATCACCAGTTCCACGGTGTCCAGCGAGTCGGCACCGAGATCGGCCACGAAGGCCTTTTCGTTGGTGACGTCGGACTCGGGCACGCCGAGTTGCTCTGCAATGATCTTCTTGACTCGCGCTTCAATATCGCTCATGACTCCTCCAGGAGTGGGATCGGAAAAACAGCCCGGGATTCTACCGGCCGGGCACGCACCGGGATTCTGGGTCCTACTGCGACCCGGAAAAAAGCCTTAACTCATGACCATGCCGCCGTTGACGTGCAACTCGGTGCCGGTGATGTACGCGGCCTGCGCCGAGGCCAGGAAGACGACCGCCTGCGCGACCTCGTCGGCGGTGCCCAGGCGCCCGAGCGGGATGCTCGCCAGCAGCGCCGCCTTGGCGGCTTCGGGCAGGCCTTCGGTCATGTCGGTGGCGATGAAGCCCGGCGCCACGCAATTGGCGGTGATGTTGCGCGCGCCCAGTTCACGCGCCAGCGAGCGCGTCAGGCCGGCCACGCCGGCCTTGGCCGCTGCGTAGTTGGCCTGGCCGGCGTTGCCGCTGACGCCGACCACCGAAGTGATGTTGATGATGCGGCCATAGCGCTGGCGCATCATCGGCCGGGTGGCGGCGCGGCAGGCGCGGAAGACGGCCTTGAGGTTGGTGTCGAGCACCGCGTCCCAGTCGTCGTCCTTCATGCGCATCGACAGGGTGTCGCGCGTGATGCCGGCGTTGTTGACCAGCACATGCAGGCCGCCGAACTCCTTGACGATGGCGTCGACGGCGGCGTCGAGTGCAGCGCCGTCGGTGACGTCGAGCACGATGCCCTTGCCCGCCAGCGCACCCTGACCGGCCAGGGCCACGCCGATGGCAACAGCGCCGGCTTCGGTGGTGGCCGTGCCGACGACGCGGTAACCCGCTGCGGCCAGGGCCAGGGCGATCGCGCGGCCGATGCCGCGCGACGCGCCGGTGACGAGGGCAACCTGGGCTTCGCTCATGCCAGCATCTCCTGGGCGGCCTTCAGGCTCGCCGGGTCGAGCACGGTGGTGCACTGGATGTCGGGGTCGACGCGCTTGACCAGCCCCGCCAGCACCTTGCCCGGCCCGCATTCCAGGATGTGCTGCAAGCCGCGGGCGCGCAGCGCCTGCGTCACTTCCACCCAGCGCACCGGGCCAAAGGCCTGACGGAACAGCGCATCGCGGATCGCCGCCGGCTCGCTCTGCACGGCGACGTCGATGTTGTTGACGACCGGGATGCGTGGCGGCGCGAAGCTCACGCCGGCCAGTCGCTCGCGCAGCGCCTCGGCAGCCGGCTTCATGAGCGAGGAATGAAATGGCGCCGACACCGCCAGCAACAGTGCGCGCTTGGCGCCCAGGGCCTTGAGCCGTTCGCAGGCGCGGTCGACGCCGGCTTTGCTGCCGGCGATGACGGTCTGCTTGGGATCGTTGAAGTTGGCGGGCTCCACGACCTCGCCCGTCTCGGCAGCCACGGCAGCGCAGCACTGGCGCACCACGTCCGCCTCCAGCCCCAGGATGGCGGCCATCGCGCCGGCACCCACCGGCACCGCCTGCTGCATGGCCTGGGCGCGATAGCGGACCAGCGGCAGCGCAGCGGCCAGGGTGAGCGCGCCAGCCGCCACCAGGGCGCTGTATTCGCCCAGCGAATGCCCCGCCACGGCCGCCGGTTCGGCGCCGCCTTCGGCAAGCCAGGCCCGGTAGCAGGCGATGGCCGCCGTGAGCATCACGGGTTGCGTGTTGGTGGTGAGCTCGAGCGCTTCCTTGGGGCCGGCCTGGATCAGCCGGGCGACGTCCTCGCCCAGCGTGGCGGAGGCTTCATCCAGCGTCTGGCGTACCGTGGGGTGGTCGCCCCAGGCGTCGAGCATGCCCACGGACTGCGAGCCCTGGCCGGGGAAGACGAAAGCGAATGGATGCATTCTGCAGAGGGTTGGAAGATGCGGGGCGGGTCAGAAGTCGAGCAGCACCGCGCCCCAGGTGAAGCCGCCGCCCACGCCTTCGAGCAGCACGGTGTTGCCACGCTGCACGCGGCCGCTGCGCACCGCCACGTCCAGCGCCAGCGGCACCGATGCGGCCGAGGTGTTGCCGTGCTCGTCCACGGTGGCAATGAGCTTGTCCAGCGGCAGCTTCAGCTTCTTGGCCGTGCCTTGCATGATGCGGATGTTGGCCTGGTGCGGGATCAGCCAGTCCAGGTCGGCGGCGCTGCGGCCGGCCTTTTCGAGCACCGCGCGCGCGGCGCTGTCGAGCACGCCCACAGCCAGCTTGAACACCGCCTGGCCGTCCATCTTGAGCAGCGGGTCGCCGAGCACCTGGCCGCCGGCCACCGTGCCGGGCACGCACAGGATGCCGACATGGCGACCGTCGGCATGCAGCTCGGTGGCCAGGATGCCGGGCTCGGCGCTGGCCTCGAGCACCACGGCGCCGGCACCGTCGCCGAAGAGCACGCAGGTCGTGCGGTCGTTGAAGTCGAGGATGCGCGAGAAGACCTCGGCGCCGACCACCAGCGCACAGCTTGCGCTGCCGCTCTTGACCATCGAATCGGCGACGGTCAGCGCGTAGACGAAGCCGGAGCACACGGCCTGCAGGTCGAAGGCGGGGCAGCCGTGCACGCCCAGCTTGTGCTGCAGGATGCACGCCGTCGACGGGAACACCATGTCCGGCGTCGAGGTCGCGACGATGATGAGGTCGACGTCTTCGGCGCTGCGCCCGGCGGCCTGCAATGCGGCACGGGCGGCGTGCAGCGCGAGGTCGCTGCTGTTGACGCCGTCATCGACGAAGTGGCGCGCGCGGATGCCGGTGCGCTCAACGATCCATTCGTCGCTGGTGACCTGGCCGCGCTCGGCCAGCAGCGCCGCCATGTCCGCGTTGCTCAGGCGGCGCGGCGGCAGGTAGCTGCCGGTGCCGGTGATGCGGGCGTAACGCGGGGAGTGGGTGGAAACGGGTGGGGTGGGCGAGGGGTTCATGCCGCTTGTTCCGACGCAGCATCGCCGGCCGGCAGCGCCTTGAGCGTGGGTCCGAGCCGGTCATGCACGCGGTCCAGGAGCCGGTTGCGCGCCGCATCATAAGCCCGTGCCAGCGCCTGCTCAAAGGCATACGCGTCGGCCGAGCCGTGGCTCTTGAAGACGAGCCCACGCAAGCCCAGCAGCGCGGCGCCGTTGTAGCGCCGCGGGTCGACCCGGCGCTTGAAGCGCTGGAGCACCGGCAGCGCCACCAGCGCGGCCAGCTTGGACAGCGGGCCGCGAGAGAATTCCTGCTTGATGAAGTCCGACATCATCGAGGCCAGGCCTTCGGATGTCTTGAGCATCACGTTGCCGACGAAACCGTCGCACACCACCACGTCAACGGTGCCCTTGAAGATGTCGTTGCCTTCGACGTTGCCGAAGAAGTTGATCTGCCCGGCCTCGCCCGCAGCGCGCAGCAGTTCACCGGCGCGCTTGATGGTCTCGCTGCCCTTGATGGCTTCTTCGCCGATGTTGAGCAGGCCCACCGTGGGCTCGGACTTGCCGTCGACGGCGGCCACCAGCGAGCTGCCCATGACCGCAAACTGCAGCAGGTGTTCTGGCGTGCAATCGACGTTGGCACCGAGGTCGAGCACCGTGGTGTAGCCGTCGCGACGGTTGGGCATGACGGCAGCGATGGCCGGCCGATCGATGCCTTCCAAGGTCTTGAGAAGAAAGCGGGCCACGGCCATCAAGGCCCCGGTGTTGCCGGCGGACACACAGGCATGCGCACCGTCCTTGACCTGCTGGATCGCCACCCGCATCGAGGAGTCGCGTTTCCTTCGCAGGGCCACCTCGATCGAATCTTCCATCGTCACGACCTCGGAAGCCACGACGATGGTGCAGCGCGTCCATGCGGCCGCCGGGCGCAATGCGTCCACAAGGCCGACGAGCACGAGCTGGGCGTTCGGGTGCTTGTCGAGGAAGGCCCGGCACGCGGGTAGCGTGATCCGTGGCCCATGGTCGCCACCCATGCAGTCGACGGCGATGCGCACCGATTGCAGCGGTACCGGTGGCGCAGCCTCAGCGGTCACGGCGGCGGACAGGGGCTGCGGCGCAGATCTGGCGCGTCACGGTGGTCTTCGCGTGGGCGCGGCGACCCGAGGGCCCGCGCGACGCGGCCTGTTTCAGGCGTCGGCCTTGGTCTTCAGGACCTTGCGGCCGCGGTAAAAGCCGGTCGGGCTGATGTGGTGACGCATGTGGACCTCACCGGTGGTGGGCTCCACGCCAGTGCCGGGGGCGGCGACGGCATTGTGCGAACGGTGCATGCCGCGCTTGGAAGGCGACTTCTTGTTTTGCTGGACGGCCATGGGATCTCCTGGAGTCGGCGCTTGCTGCCGCTTGCTGCCGCTTGCTGCCGCTTGCTGCGTCATGCATGGGCCCGCACTGGCAGCGAAAGGGGGTGGCGCCCCCGGGTCTGGCGCGAGTTGCATCTGGCCTTACCGGCCCAGCTGAACCCACGCTGGAAGCGCACAACGCGAAGGATTGCTCCTCCGCAAAGCCCGCGAGTGTAGCACTGGTGGCCGAGCCCGGGGGCCTGCTCTGGCGCAGTCAGCCCGAGCCGCGGCGTCCGGTGCGCAGCGCAGCCAGGGCGGCAAAGGGGTTGGGCGCCGACGCTTCGGCCGGCAGGTCGTCAAGCGGCAGCGGCAGCGGCGAGGGGCAGGCGCCTGGGTGGCGCGGCACCAGGGGCAGTGCCAGGATGAGCTCGTCCTCGAGCAAGTCGAACAGGTCCAGCCGCGGCATCAGCACCAGAACGTCGTCTTCGCTGACTTCGTCCATGCGCTCCGCCTCCTGTTCGGTACGCACGAAACGGAAGCGGCGGTCGACGACCAGCGCCTGCTCGACGGCTTGCAGGCAGCGCTGGCATTGCAGTGTCACGCCCACCCCGCCCTGCAGGTGCAACCAGACCTCGGGCTCACCGGCCCCGGTCGGCAGCAACGAACCCTGCGCGGACCATTCGACCACCGAGCCCGGCGGCGGCGCGCCGAAGAGGCTGTCGTGCAGGCGCCGCATCTCGCCCAGCGGCCGCTGCCCCGCCAGCCGCGTGGCGTCCTGGCACAGGGCGGGCACGCTGAGCATGCGCGGGTCGATCGGTCGTTCTTTCATAGCAGCTTTCAAACCAGCCAGTGGCGCGCGCACACGCTCGCCAGGTCAGGGTGTGATTCCACGCGCAGCAGCAGCTCAGAGAAGGCCGGCCGGTGGGTCTGGAGATGGGCGCGCGCCCCCGCCCAGCGCGAGACCACGGCAGCCAGCAGGTCCAGCGCCGCCGGCGACGCGCCGCCCAGGAAGTCCTGCGCAGTGCTGAATTCGTCGGCAAAGATCTCCCAGCAGCAGTGCAGCCGGGCGCGGGCGCCCAGGCGCAGGCGCTCGTGCTCGGCCGCCGAGCCCCCCGCGCACCAACGCTCGGGGTAATCGATGACGCCGATGGCGGGGTAGCAGTTGGCGGCGATGAACACCAGGCCGCGCAAGGCCTGCGCCCGGGGCCCAGCTTCCATGGGCAGCAGGCCCGAGGCCGGGAAGGTGAGGCCGAGATGGATCAGGATGGCGGCGCTTTCGGTCATCACGCTGCCGTCGTCCAGCTGCAAGACCGGGATCTGGCCCAGCGGGTTGGCGCCACGCAACGCGTCCTGCGCGGAATCGGGCTCCCAGGTCGAAGCGCGCAGCACCCGGTAGGGCTGCGCGCAGCGCAGCAGCGCCATTTCGATCGCCGCCGATCCAGAGCCGTCAGATCCGTACAGGGTCCACATGCGCTGCAGTGTAGCCAGCGTGAAGCGTCGACAATCCAGCCCATGCCAGTCCTATCCCCGGCCCCCGCGCCCTCGCCTTCACTCCAGCCGCTGCTCATCCTGGCTTCGACCTCACGCTACCGGCGCGAGCTGCTGCAGAGACTGCGCCTGCCCTTCGAGGTCGTGTCGCCGCAGGTCGACGAGACGCCACGGCCTGGCGAGGCGCCTGCGGCACTGGCGCTGCGCCTGGCGCTGGCCAAGGCGCAGGCCGTGGCGGCACAGCGGCCCGAGGCGGTGGTGATCGGCTCCGACCAGGTGGCCGATCTCGACGGCCAGCCGATCGGCAAACCCGGCAGCCATGAGCGCGCGGTGGCCCAGTTGCGCTTGATGAGCGGGCGTCGCGTCACCTTCCAGACCGCCGTGGCGGTAGTGCGCGCCGACCGCGGTTACAGCCAGGTGCTGCTGGCGCCCGTGGTCGTGACCTTTCGCAGCCTGGGCGAAACCGAGATCGAACACTACCTGCGCACCGAGCAGCCCTACGACTGCGCCGGTAGCGCCAAGTGCGAGACGCTGGGCATCGCGCTGCTGGAGGCCATCGACAGCGACGACCCCACGGCGCTGGTGGGCCTGCCGCTGATCCGCACCTGCCGCCTGCTGCGCGAAGCCGGCCTCGACCCGCTGCGGCCATGAAGGGCACGCTGGTCTTGGTGCCGAACACGCTCGACCTCGGGGCCACCGAGGTCGACTTGCGCGATGTGCTGCCCCAGGGCGTGATCCGGCGTGCCGCGGCCCTGCAGCACTGGGCGGCCGAAGACGCGCGCAGCACGCGCGCTTTCCTCAAACGCGTGGGCGCCATCGAGGCCCTGGTGGTGCCGCTGCAGGCGATGGACATCCAGGAGCTGCCGCGGCCACGCAAGGGCAGCCGCGAAGCCGTGCCGGCACAGCAGTGGCAGGCTCTGCTGGCGCCCGCCCTGCAGGGCCACGACCTGGGTCTGATCTCCGAAGCCGGGCTGCCGGCGGTGGCCGACCCCGGATCGATGCTGGTGGCCGCCGCCCATGCGGCCGGCGTGCCGGTGCTGCCGCTGGCCGGTGCCAGCTCCCTGCTGCTGGCACTGGCCGCCAGCGGCCTCAACGGCCAGAGCTTCGCCTTCGTGGGCTACCTGCCGCAAGAACCAGCGGCGCGGTCAGCGCGCATCCGCGAGCTCGAAGCCTTGTCGCGGCGACTGGAGCAGACGCAACTCTTGATCGAAACGCCCTACCGCAATGGCGCCGTGCTTGCGGCCTTGGTAGAGACCCTGGCCCCAGCCACCCGGCTCACGGTGAGCTGCGGTTTGACCTTGCCCGAAGGCTGGTCCAGAAGCGCGGCCGTGTCGGCCTGGCGACAGCACCCGATGTCGATGCCAGACCGCCTGCCCGCCGTCTTCGGCTTGCTGGCCGGCTGAGCCGCTTCAGCTGCCGCCGAGCAGCGACGCCACCTTGCGCCGCGGCTTGATGTTGGGCGACAGGCCGCGCGACAGCGTCGTGCTGGGCTGTGCCGCCGCCTTGTTGCCCGCTTCCCAGGACGCACCGCCGGCGCCCACGGGCTCGTAGGGCTTGTCGAAAAAGGGGTCGCCTGCCGGCGCGGCGCGGCGCGGCCGCTCCGCCACCACCAGCGGCGCCTCAGCGCGGGGCATGAAGACCGGGCGCTCGGCGTCGTCATCGTCACGCGGCCGCGGCCGGCGCACGGGGCGCGTGTCCTCGAGTTCGATGGGCTCGAGCTCGATCTTCTTCTTGATCAGCCGCTCGATGTCGGCCACCAGCCGGGTGTCGTCGCGCGTGACCAGGGTCACCGCCAGGCCGGATGCACCGGCCCGCCCTGTGCGCCCAATGCGGTGCACGTAGTCTTCGGCGTTGTAGGGCACGTCGAAGTTGAAGACTGCCGGCAGATCGACGATGTCCAGCCCGCGCGCCGCCACATCGGTGGCAACGAGCAGATCCACCTCGCCGGCCTTGAACGCGGCCAGCGCCTTGAGGCGCTCGTCCTGGCTCTTGTCGCCATGCAGCGCCTGGGTCTTGAGGCCGTCACGCTCGAACGACCGCGCCAGGCGGGCGCAGCCCAGCTTGGAGTTGACGAAGATGAGCGCCTGCGACAGCTCGCGTGACTTGAGCAACTGGCGCACGACGGCGCGCTTGTCATCGTCGGTGACGCTGAAAAAGCGCTGCTCGACGTTGGTGGCGGTGGCGTTGGGCCGCGCCACTTCCACCAGCACCGGATCCTGCAGGTAGCTGTTGGCCAGCTTGCGGATCTCGGGCGAGAAGGTGGCCGAGAACAGCAGCGTCTGGCGCTGCTTGGGCAGGAAGGACAGGATGCGCTGCAGGTCGGGCAGGAAGCCGATGTCGAGCATGCGGTCGGCCTCGTCGAGCACCACGTACTCGACCTGGTTGAGCACCGCGTTCTTGGCTTCGATGTGGTCGAGCAGCCGCCCCGGCGTGGCGATCAGCACTTCGACGCCGGCCTTGAGCTGCAGCGTCTGCGGCTTCATGTCGATGCCGCCGAAGACCACGGCCGAGCGCAACTGCGAGTGCTTGGCGTACTTCTTGACGCTCTCGGCCACCTGGTCGGCGAGCTCGCGCGTGGGCGCCAGCACGAGGGCGCGCACCGGGTGCCGCGCCGGCGACATGCTGGCGGTTTCGTGGCGCATCATCTTCTGCAGCAACGGCAGCGTGAAGGCGGCGGTCTTGCCGGTGCCGGTCTGCGCGGCCCCCATCACGTCGCGGCCGGCCAGCACGATCGGGATCGCCTTGGCCTGGATTGGCGTCATCGCCGTGTAGCCCGATTCGACCACGGCACGCAGGAGCTTGGGGTCGAGGGGGAGGGTGTTGAAGAGCGGAGGATCGACGAAGGCTTCGTCTGCGACGGCGTTGGGTTCGGTTTCAGTCATGTCCCTTGATTATCCGCCTCTGCCGATGGCCGCGTCTGAGCGACGCCGAAGCGCAGCCAGCGCGGCGACTTGAAGCGAACGATTCGCCAGTACAGAACAATGTAGGAAAGCCCGAACAGCGCGAGAAATCCAGCCAGAACTCCAGTGTTGTTCCAAAACAACACTGCTGGCACGATCGAGAACATGCACAGCACCCAGAGGTACGGCGATGTCATCGAGTTGCGCCGCGTCAGGGCCTTGGCGCTGCGGTTGCCGACCGCCCAACGCATGACACGGCGGTAGATGAGCGAATGCAGATGAATGCCGTCGGGCATGCTCGGTGGCACGGCGCGCAGGTAGCGGCGCCGGTAGATGGAAAACAGCGTCTCGAACACCGGGTAAACGCACACCAGCAGCGGGAACAGCGGCGAGACTTCGCCCGGGTTGCGCTGCAGAAGCAGGATCGACAATTCAGAGACGAAGAATCCAAGGAAATAGGCCCCGCCATCGCCCAGGAAGATCAGTCCGGCAGGGAAGTTCCACAAGAAAAATCCGAGCACTGCACCGATGCCTGCCAGTGCCATCGAGCCGATGAGCGGATCCTCGACCTGAAACGCCACATAGGCCAGCGCCGTCAGCATCAGCACCACGCACATCGAGGCCAAGCCGTTGAATCCGTCGATTATGTTGACGGCATTGGCGATGCCGGCCACGGTAACGACCGTGATGAGCAGCGCACCGGCACCGAAGGAAGCCACCCAGTCGAGACCCGGGATGGCCGTGTCGCGAATGGCAGCGTCCATCACGCCGTAGGCCAGGACGGCTGCCAGTGCGGTGGCCACCAAACGCCCGCGTGGCGAGATGGCTTCGGTGAAGTCCTGGATCACGCCGGCCAGGAACGCCGGGGCCGAACAAGCGAGCAGGAGCGTGAAGTACTCGCTCGCTTCAACACCCCGGGTCCAGCGCAGGGCCACGGCCGCGGCTAGCAGGGCCATGACGATGCCAAGGCCTCCGATTCGCGGCACTGCCACAGCGTGGAACTTCTGCGGCTTTGAAAAATCATGATCGGCCGAGTGGCGCGCGTGCACCTTCGACGACCGCACGATCAACAGCGTTACCGCAGCGGATACAGCGAAGGCGAGCAGCAGGGTCAGCACGTCACAATTCTACGGGCGCGCACTGCACTGCCTGGCGGCCAGCATAGGGGGAGAACGCGCCGCACGCTGGACGCCGCCCGTGGTGCGGTAAATTAGCGGGCTGTATTCGCAGGGGCAACCCAAGCGCAAAAACCGACGGCATGGCTGGCTGTCGAGTTCAAGGGCGGCACGAGCCGCTGTCCGATCCTTCAGCCTCGCTGCCTTGCCACGCGCCCAAGCCCACCCATGCCCAATGCCACGTCGAAAGCACTGTCGCCTCTCCTAGGTCTGGCCGCGCTGCTGTTGATCAGCGGCTGCAGCTATATGCCCACCATCGGCCCCAGCGCGGTGGAGATCCAGGAGGCAGCGGCCCAGCCGGGTACCGCCGCGGTCCAGATCGTCGACGTGGACGACCGCGTGGCTCGGCGGCTGCTGTCCCAGCGCAGCTTCAAGCTCTTCTCCGAGAGCCTGGGCGGCCAGCGCGGGGCCGCCAGCACCATCGGCGCTGGCGACACGCTGGAAGTCAACCTCTGGGAAGCACCCCCGGCGACGCTGTTTGGCAGCGGTGCGGTGGACACGCGCGCGCCCTCCTCGGCGCGCTCAACGACCTTCCCCGAGCAGATGGTCGACGGCGAAGGGTTTATTTCGGTGCCCTTTGCCGGACGCATCCGCGCCGCCGGCCTGTCGCCCCAGGCGGTGGAGGCAGAGGTGACGCGGCGGCTCTCGGGCAAGGCCAATCAGCCTGAAGTCCTGGTGCGCATCATCCGCAATGCCTCGTCGACGGTGACGGTGGTGGGCGAGTTCGCCAACAGTGTGCGCATGCCGCTGACCGCCAGTGGCGAACGGCTGCTCGACGCCGTGGCCGCCGCCGGCGGCGTGCGCCAGCCGGTGAGCAAGATGACGCTGCAGGTGACGCGCGGCGCCGGCTTCCATGCCATGCCGCTGGATCTCGTGATCCGGGACCCCCGACAAAACGTACCGCTGCAACCGGGCGACGTCGTCACCGCACTCTTCCAGCCGCTGAGTTTCACCGCGCTCGGGGCCACCGGCAAAAACGAAGAGATCAACTTCGAGGCCCAGGGCATCACGCTGGCGCAGGCCCTGGCGCGCGCCGGCGGCCTGATCGACTCGCGCTCCAGCCCACAGGGCGTCTTCATCTTCAGGCTCGAGCCCCAAAGCGCACTCGACTGGCCGCGCACACCCTTGGCCACCACGCCGGAAGGCCTGGTGCCGGTGGTCTACCGCATTGACCTGCGCAACCCGAACAGCTTCTTCGTCATGCAGAGCTTTCCGATCAGCAACAAGGACGTGCTGTACGTGAGCAATGCGCCGTCGGCGGAGCTGCAGAAGTTCCTCAATCTTGTGTTCTCGGTGACGTACCCGGTGCTGAACACGATTCAACTCACGCGTTGAGCTGAAAGAGGCAATCTACCCCATGGTCGCGAGCGCTCCCGCCCCGAGCATCACCTCCGTTGCTCCCGCTGCCACCGGTGAGCTGCTGGCCCTGCACGACGTGGCCTTCGTCCAGGCGGCCTACCGTGTACTGCTGGGCCGCGAGGCCGACGACAGCGGCCTCGCGGCATTCGTCGCGCAGGTGCGTCAGGGTGACGACAAGGCACTGGTCATGGCGCGACTGGCCCTGTCCGAAGAAGGCCGCCAGCGCCGCGTCAAGCTCGCGGGCCTGGACGAGTTGCTGCGCGCCCACGCCCCTCGATCACGCGCCTGGCCGGTGCGTGCCTTGCACCGGTTCTCGCGCGCTTTCGTTCGCCCAGCCAACGAACCCCTGGAGCGCACCTTGCGCGTGCTGGACAACCGCCTGTACCGCATCGAAGTGGCGCTTGACCACCAGGCGCTCGAACTGACTCGGCTGCGCGACACCACGGCACAAGTGGCGATCACGGTGGATTCAATCAAGCTCCAGCACGCCGGCTCACCCAAGGTCGATGCACCCAGCACCTCGGCCGCACCCACCGTGCTGCCGAGGCAGGTGCCGCCGCGGCTGGAACAGGTCATGCAAGGAATGCGGCGCGCCATGACCCGGCGCCGGACCGCGCCATGACGGTGGAACCTTTGCGGCTTCTGCTTGACCTGCAGGGCTGCCAGGGCGGCAGCCGCCACCGCGGCATCGGCCGCTACAGCCTGTCTCTGGCCAAGGGCCTGCTACGCAACGCCGGCTCGCACGAAGTGTGGCTGCTGCTCAACGGGCTCTTCCACGAGACCATCGAGCCCCTGCGCCGCGAATTTGAAGGACTGATCGATCCGGCTCGCATCCTTGTCTTCCATGCGCCAGGCCCGGTGGATGAATTCAAGCCTGAAAACGCCTGGCGTCAACGCACCGCCGAACTGCTGCGCGAGCAATTCATTGCCGACTTCGCGCCCCATGCCGTGCTCGTCAGCAGCATGGTCGAAGGCAGCATGGACGATACGGTCACGTCCGTCGGCTGGGTGGGTGGGCCACATGTGGTCAGCTCGGTGCTTTATGACCTGATCCCGCTGATCGACCCCGAGCGCTACATCGGCTGGGCGCCCGCGCACCGCTGGTACATGAACAAGATGGACTCGCTGCGCCGCTGCGAGCTGCTGCTGGCGATCTCGGAGTCTGCCAAGCTGGAGGCCGAGGAGCACTTGCCCGCCGACCCGGCGCGCGTCGTGAACATTTCCGCGGCAGCGGACGAGATCTTTGTGTCGGGCCAGGCCGATGCCGCTGCCATGGCCGAAGTGCGCGAGCGCTTCCGCATCAGCAAGCCCTACCTCATGCACTCGGGCAACATCGAGCCGCGCAAGAACTTCCAGGGCCTGATCCGTGCCTATGCCACCCTGCCGACGGCTCTGCGCCGTCAACACCAGTTGGTGCTGGTGGGCAAGTTCAGCAGCCAGGCGCTTGAGGACCTTCAGTCCCTGGCCATCAGCTGCGGCCTGCACGGCAACGAGGTGGTGCTCACTGGCCACGTGACCGACGACGAGCTGATGGCGCTGTATGCCAGCTGCCACCTCTTCGTGTTTCCTTCGCTGCATGAAGGCTTCGGCCTGCCGGCGCTGGAAGCAATGCACTTTGGCGTGCCCACGATCGGCTCCAATACCAGCAGCGTGCCCGAAGTCATTGGCCGCGCCGACGCCACCTTCGACCCCGGTTCGATCCCGGAAATGGCGGCGCTCATCTCGCGCGCGCTCACGGACAAAGTCTTCCGCAAGAGTCTGGCCGAACATGCGCGCCGGCATGCCAGCACTTTCAGCTGGGACCGCTGCGCGCGCACCGCCTGGGCCGCGCTCGAGACCGCCGTGCAACAGCAAGCTGCCAAGCCACCCCCGCTGCCCAGTGCAGCGGCCCGCGAATCGATGCTGTGGCGCCAGGTGGCGGAGGCCAGCGGCCCGGTCACGCCCTCGCAGCAGGAGCTGCTGGCCGCAGCGCGCTGCCTGGTCCGCAATGAAGCCGAGGCGCTGCGCGCACGCGCCCGCGCAGGCGCCGACGCAGCCCTGACCTGGCGCGTCGAGGGCCCCTTCGACAGCACCTACAGTCTGGCACTGGTCAACCGAGAGACGGCACGCGCGCTGGACGCCTTCGGCCACCAAGTCGTGCTGCACTCCACCGAGGGGCCCGGCGACTTTGCGGCCAACCCGGACTTTCTGGCCGCCAACCCAGACCTGGCTGAACTGCACGCGCGAGCGGTGGATCATCCGCCCGAGCGCTGTGACGTCGTCAGCCGCCTGCTCTACCCGCCCCGCGTCAACGACATGGCGGGGCGCTTCAATGTCCTGCATCCCTACGCCTGGGAAGAAAGCGGCTTCCCGCAGGACTGGGTCGACCAGTTCAACGCGTCGCTGGACGGCATCAGCTGTCTGTCGACGCACGTGCAGAAGGTGCTGCTGGACAACGGGGTGCGGGTCCCCCTGGCGACCGCGGGCTGCGGCGTCGACCACTGGGAGCGAGTGGTGGCCACGACTGGCCAGCGCTGCCCGGGCCGGCGGTTCCGCTTTCTGCACGTGTCGTCCTGCTTCCCGCGCAAGGGCGCGGACGTTCTGCTGGTAGCCTTTGGACTGGCCTTCAGCGCGCACGACGACGTCTCGCTGCTCATCAAGACCTTTGCCAACCCGCACAACACCATCCATCAGCAACTGGCGCGCTGTCGGGCCGACAACCCGCTGTTCCCGGACGTGCACATTCTGGAAGGCGACCTCTCCGATGCCGATCTGAAGGCGCTCTACCAGGATTGCCATGTGCTCGTCGCACCGAGCCGGGCGGAAGGCTTCGGATTGCCCATGGCCGAGGCCATGCTCAGCGGCCTGCCCGTCATCACCACGGCCTGGGGCGGGCAGATGGACTTCTGCAATGAGCACAACGCCTGGCTGGTGGACTACCGCTTTGTGCCGGCGGAATCGCACTTCCGACTGCTGGCCTCGGTATGGGCCGAACCGGATGCCTCGTCGCTGGCCGAAGCGATGCGGCGCGCCAACGCCGCCAGCGCCCAAGACCGCAGGGCACGCGCGCGCCATGGCCGCGAGGTCCTCCTGGAGCACTACACCTGGGCCGACGTCACGGCAAGGGCACTGGACGCCGTGCATGGTTGGCGGGTACTGCAGTCCGGCCCGGCTGCCGAGCCGCGTATCGGCTGGATCACGACCTGGAACACGAAGTGCGGCATCGCCTCCTATGCGCGCCACATCATCGAAGCGGGTGGACAGCTGCCGCTGCGCGTGCTGGCACCGCGCCAGCGAGGCCTGCTGCAGCGCGACGAGGACTTCGTCAACCGCTGCTGGGTGTCCTCCAAGCAGGACAACTCCTTCACGGACCTGTCGCGTGCCATCGACGAGGCCGAGCTGGACGTGCTCATCGTGCAGTTCAACTACGGCTTCTTCAACCTGCGCGGTCTGGGCGAGTTCCTGCACCAGCAGGCCGATGCGGGACGCAGCATCATCGTCACACTGCACGCCACGGCGGACCCGCCGTCCCTGGCCGAGTTCGACGAAAACTGGCGCCTGAGCAGCGCCATCAGCGGCCTGGCGCGTTGCCACCGCCTGCTGGTGCACACGCTGGCCGACCTGAACCGCCTCAGGCAGGCGGGCCTGGTGGACAACGTGGCCCTGTACCCGCACCCGCTGTGGGATCTGCCACTGACGCCGCGCGCGCTGGCAGTGACGGCCGGCCAACTGCCGCTGGTGGCAACCTTCGGCTACTGCCTGCCGCACAAGGGCCTGCCCGAGCTGCTGCAGGCCGTTGCCCTGCTCAAGCGCCGCGGCCAGGCCGTCCGGCTGCTGATGCTCAATGCCGAGTACCCCGACCCGATCTCTACGAACCTGGTGCGCGAACTGCGCGATCTGATCGCCACTTTGGGACTGAAAGACCACGTGAACTTCCGCAGCGACTTCCTGCCTGACGCCGAAGCCGCTGCCCTGCTGGCACAGGCCGAGTTGCTGGTCTTCGCCTACCAGGACACCCAGGAATCGGCCAGCGGCGCCGTGCGGCACGGCATGGCCACCGCAAGGCCCGTGATGGTCACGCCGGTGCCGATCTTCGACGAGTTGGGCGGCGCGGTCTTTCGCGCCCCGGGCCGCGATCCCAAAGCGCTGGCTGAAGGCCTGGCCACCACCTTGCAAGCCCAGCGCGAGCACGACGAACAGGCCCTGGCCGTCGCGGCCCAGGCCGCAGCCTGGCGCGCTGCGCTGGATGTGGGCGTGTTGTCCGGACGACTGCTCAACATCGCTCGCGGCCTGCACCTGCAACGCTACCAACGCGGCACGCTGCGCGAGGTGCAGTTGCCCGCCTCCAGCCGCATGCTGCGCAGCGAAGTCGGCCAGCCGGCGCTCTCACATCTGCGCACCCGTGGAAAGGCGGGGCATTTGCTGTTCGGGCCCTACCTCAGCCTGCCACCGGGCCGCTATGTGGTGGCGCTGCAGTGGCGGGGCAGGGTGCCCGACTCGGCGCAAGCGACCCTGCGCGTCGTGGTCGAAGCCGGCACCCAACAGTTGGCCGAGCGGGCATTGCCCGACACCCACGACCGCGTGGCCGAGGTCGAGCTGCCTTTCGAAGTCCTTCAGCCCTGCGTAGACCTGGAATTTCAGGTGCGGGTCGATGCGCGCATTGAGGCCAGCATCGTCGCCATCGCCGTCAGGCCGCATGCGCTGCGGGCTGCAATCACGTCCGTCGGCGGTGGATCGGCAGGGACTGCTGCGCATGCCATCGCCTGAGGCAATGGCGCCCACGGCACGCGTGCGCACGCGCCGCCGGCCCGGAGCGGCACGCCGGACGCCTCGCGTGGCCTTCATGGCCGACTGCGTGCGCGCCCGGCTGCAAGGCGGCGTCTACACCGGCCACACCCAACGCAACATACGGTGGCTGCACGAAATCGTCACCGCTGCCCCGGTGTGGACCGTCGCCAATGTTCACACCGAGAACCTGAGCCCGCCCACACACCGGCCGCTGAATCCGGTCGAGCTGGGCCCGCCCGGGGCCTGGGCCGATTTCCAGCGCGACCCTGATGCGGCCTGGGCCGAGCGTTACGACGCACCGGCGTTGGACCTCTTCCCTGGCCTGCTGGACCGAGCGGCCGAGTTCGACCTCGTCGTTGGATTCGAACTGCCGCCTGTGCTCAAGCGCGAACTCCAGCGTCGTGGCCTGCGTTACCTCAGCATCCACATCCACGCCCTGCGCATGCTGCGCGACCTCTGCCTGGGCGCCACGACCAACGACCCGGTCATCGCCGCCCTGCTTGCCGGTGCCGCGGTGCCGCAGGCCGAGGTGACGCGCCAGACCCACCGCTTCCGTGCGCTGTGCGCCTTCCGCCTCGTGCCCGCGCTGGCATTTCCGCCTGGCCTGCCCGTTCTCGTCGGGCAGACGGCGCGCGATTCCATCCTGATCGAAGACGGCCGCTTCGCCGACTGGCCCGACCGCGAGGACGAGCTGGCCAAGGCGCTGAAGGGCCACGAGGCCTGCATCTTCATCGAGCACCCCTACCGTGCCGACAGCCGTGCCCTATGCGAATACCTTCGCTACCGGCATGGCAAGTCGGTCATCGCCACCAACGCCAACGGCTACGGAGTGCTGCTGTCCACCCCGTCCATTCCGGCCGTGCTGACACTGTCGTCTTCCTTGGGCGCTGAGGCCCAGGCCTTCGGCCTGCCGGTGAACTTCTTGCTCGGCGACCCGCGGCGTCGTTTGCGCGTCGAGGACCTCGATCTGGGCGTCGACGAACCCCTGGGACACGCGCTGCTGTCCGACGAGTTCTGGCGCGCCGTCTTGCTCGGCGAGACCCCCCGCGCAGTGCTTGACGCTGCCGATCCGTTCGTGCTGGGGGAGCACTATCTGCGCGACAGCCTGGACAGCTGGTCCTACCAGCTGCTGCGCAAACACCTGCAGGGTGCGCAGGCCCGCAAGACCTGGATGCCCTCCGGCACCTTGGCACCAGAGCGCGAAGCGGCGCTCATCGCGGCGCTCGGAAGCGGGCAGCCGGGGGTGGAGTTCAGCAGCTTCGACCCTCCCTTGGCGCAAGGTGAACGACGGCGGCTGCGCGGCTCGGACCCAGGCTTTGCGGCACTGCTGGGCAGCGGCTTCCACGGTGTGGGCAGTTGGGGCGTGTGGAGTCAGCCCGGTCGCAGCGAGTTGATCGTGCCGGTGCGGTCCGCCCCCCGCGCCACGCTACACCTGACACTGGACGTGCGCTGCTTCGAAGGCCTGCTGGAACAGTGCCCCGTGCTGGAGGTGCGGGTGGGCGACAGACTGTGCGCGGCGGTCCTGTTCAGGCCGCTGGGGTCGCGTGCGGCGCGCGTGCATGTGCACACGCCAGCCAGCGACGGCCCGGTTCGCTTCTGCCTCATGATGATCAATGCATCGAGCCCGCTGGACATCGGTCCTGGTGACGATCCACGCCGGTCTGCCTTCGCCATCACGCAAATCGAGATTGCGCTGGAAACCGAAACCCTGACCGATGAATCGCAGGGCCTGGCCGTGTGGGGCATCCCGAGCGCCGCTGGCGAGACAACCGCTGGACCCACCCAGGTGACCTGGTTGGAGTGAGCAGCGAAGCCGGCAACCGATGAACATTGAACAGCTTCAGTCGCTGAACCGCGCCCTGGCAGAAACCGAGGCCGGCTTTGAAGCGCGACTGCGCGCCTTCAGCGACCAGGTCCAGCAGTTGCAACAGGCCTTGCAGCAACAGGCCAGCACGCAGGCCGAGTCGCAAGCTCGGGCCGCGCAGGCCTTGCAGGCAGAAGCGATCCAATCGGCCGCGCTGCAGCAGGAGCGCAGCGGCCTGCGGGCCCAGGTGCCCGAATTGCAGGCGGCGCTGGCT
Source organism: Rubrivivax sp. (assembly GCA_031392695.1). GTDB lineage: Bacteria > Pseudomonadota > Gammaproteobacteria > Burkholderiales > Burkholderiaceae_C > Rubrivivax. The sequence continues at coordinate 4,429 of JANMVM010000194.1, read as the reverse complement.
GCAGCGGGCGAACAGGCCCTTGCCGAAAGCGCGGCGCACCAGGCAATGGCGGCGGAGTTGCGAGCGCAGATGGACGCGCTGCAGGTTCGCGTCACCAAACTGCGGGCCGCGCTGGCCCAGCGCGAAGAGCACTACGGCGTCGAATTGGCCCTTCGTGCAGGCGAACTGCTGTCAGCGCAGGGCGCGGCAGAGGAAACGCGCATCCGTCATGAGGCAGAACTGGCAGACAACCGTCATGCGGTGCAGGAGGTGCGCCACACGCTGACGCTGCAGATGGCCGAGGTCACCGCCGAGGCGCGGGCGAGGCAACGCTCGCTGGAGACACAGCTTGCGGCCCTCGCCCAGGCCCGCGATGCCTTGACCCAGCAAATGCAAGCGACCGTGGCCGACGGCGCCCGCGCGCGCAGTCGTCTGGATGCCGAACAAACGGCGCGGCAGGTGGACGCCGCACGCGCTGCCGAACAGATCGAGTCGCTGCGCCAACAGAACCTGCGTGCCGAAGGCGCCCTGCGCGAGGTCCGAGCCCAGGCCTCGGAAGCGCGCGCCAGCCAGGAGCAAGCGGCCGCCGGTGCCAACGAGCGCCTGGCGGACCTGGGTGCCGCCCTCGCCCGGCTGGAATCACGCTTGGCCGGCCAGGACCGCGCGCATGGCCAAGAGCGCGAGACACTGCGGAAGTTGGCTGCGGCCGCGCAATCGCAGGGCCAGGGCGCGCTGGCCGAGGCCGAGCGACAACGCCTGGCGCACGAGGCCAGTCTGCGCAGTGAGGAAGCCCGCCGCAGCGGCGACCTGGTCCGCCAGGCCGAAGAACGCCGTGTCTTCAGGGCCGAGCATGAGCAGGCGCAGGAGCGCTGGGACCGGCGCGAATTGCGCTTCGACGAAGCGCTGCGCAGCGTGCAGTCCGCGCTGCGCCAGAGCGAGCAGCGCGCGAGCCTGCTGGCGCTGGCGCTGGAACGGCTGGAATGGCAGATGGCCGCCGATACCTCGAGCTTGCGCGAAGCAGCAGTCGCGCAATCTCCTGCCGCCCCCCCGTTGCCCTGGTGCCATTCATGTCACCCCCCCTTGCCCCTGTCGCCACCGACTTTGGCCGCCGCGCCTGCACTCACGCCTGCACTCACGCCTGCACTCACGCCTGCACGCCTCACTCCGGAATCAATCGCCATGGACATCGAACACGTCAACCAGCTTCTCGCCTTCAGGGGCGCGGAGTTCGTGCAACTGGCTTACCGCGCCGTCCTCGGGCGTGAGCCCGACCTGCCAGGCCAGGTTCACTTCCTTCGTCGCCTGGACACCCTGCATGACAAGGTCGCCATCATTTGCGAGCTCGCGATGTCGTCCGAAGGCCGCACACGGCCGCAGGCGTTGGAGGGCCTGACCGACCTGGTGCAGCTTCACGAACCCCGGCGGGGGCGCGTGAGGCGCTGGCTGCAGCGGGTGGCCCAGGGGATGGCCGCCACGGGCCGCATCGAGGTGGCCCTGGGCCAACTCGGGGAGCTGACCGAAGACCGTCTGCGCGCCGTCGAAGCGCGTCTGGCTGGCCTGGACGCCGACCTGGCGAGCCAGGCCCTCGCCCTCGCCGCGCAAGCCCGGCAGACCCAGCACGGCCGCGAGCAGTTGGCCGGCATGGCCAGCGAACTGACCCGCTGTGCGCAAGGCCTGGCCGCACTGCCGGAGGTCCTGGGCGCGATGCAGCAGGCCCTGCATGTCCAACTCGAGGCTCTGTTCGCGGCCCACGCGGCGCCACCCGCCACCAGCGAACCCAAGGACCCGCTGCCGTCGGCCTTGACCCTGCGCTTGAATGCCGCCAACGGTGCTGCCCGCTTCCTTGACGATCTCGCCCAGGGCCTCGCGGCCTCGGACGAGGCCCTGCGCCTTTCCGGTCGCCCCGCTGCCTGAGGCCCTGCCGTGCATCTCCACACCACCTTCACCGGGCGCATCGTCCAGGTCGCCGAAGCCCTGTCCTACCAGGACGCCGTCTCCAACCATGTACTGTCGCTGCACCGCCTGCTGCTGGGCCTGGGCCTGCGCAGCGAGGTATACGCCAAGTGGCACGACGCGCGAGTCGAGATCGACCACCGCCCTCTCGAGGAGATGGAACTGACCGAGTCCGACGTCGTCATCCTGCACTTCTGCGGCCGCTCCGAACATGCCTTGCCCGCGGTGCTGAAGGCCTACTGCACCAAGGTCATGCAGTACCACAACGTGACGCCGGCCGCGCTCTTCCCTGCCGCCTCGCGACTGCACGGTTTTTGCGTCGAAGGCCGGCAGCAGCTCGAAGCGTGCGTGCGGCACTTCCACCGCGTCTGGGCAGACAGCCCCTTCAACCTGGACGAACTGCTGGCGCTGGGCGTGTCGGCCGCGCAGGGTGCCGTGGTGCCCATCGTGGTGGATCCGGTACTGCTCGCCGGTCCGGTGCTGCAGCGCACGCCGGGCACCTGGCTCTTCGTCGGACGCGTGGCGCCGAACAAGCGCCAGGCCGACCTGGTACGACTCTTCGCGCAGGCCCGCCGCGAGGCGCCGCAGGTGGCTCAAGTTCTGATCCTGGCCGGCGACAGCGAAGCGGACGATCCGTACCACCAGGAGCTGATGGAAACGATCCGCCGCTGCGAGGTCGGCCCCTTCGTGCGCGTGGCCGGCAAGGTCGACGATGCCGAACGCGAGCGCCTGTACCGCACGGCCGCCGTCTACGTCTCGCTGAGCGAACACGAGGGCTTCGGCGTGCCGCTCGTCGAGGCCGCCACGCATGGGCAGCCCGTGGTGGCCCTGGGCGTCACCGCGGTCGCCGACACGCTGGGGCATAGCGCGGGCGTGGTGCAACATCTCCACGAGGTGGTGCCGCTGGTGTCACGCCTGCATGCGGACGCGGCGTTTCGGGAAGCGCTGGTGCAGCAGCAGCGCGACAACGCGCGGCGCTTCGAACCGGCCAGCGTAGCGGCCGATCTGGCGCAGGCCCTGCGCGCGGTGCTGCCCATCGACCAGCCCTATCGCAGCGTGTCGGTGGTGATCTGCACCTACAACCGCAGGGACTATCTCCAGCGGGTGCTGGACTACCTGCGCCATCAACGCAGCCCGGCCCTCGAAGTCATCGTGGTGGACGGACCTTCCGACGACGGCAGCAAGGAACTGCTGGCCGACCACGCACACGAGATCAAGCTGGCGCACAACACCGAACGCAACTTGTCGAAGTCGCGCAACCTGGGCATCGAGCTGGCCGATGGCGACGTGGTAGCCTTTATCGACGACGATGCCCTGCCCTTCGACGACTGGGTGACGCATATCCTGGCCGAGTACAACGCGCGGCCGCTGACCACCGGCGGCCTGGGCGGCCCGGCCTACTACGCAGGCACCTTTTGGTTCCAGGCCGAGGACAACGGTATCAACCGCTTTGCCCAGGCCAAGGTCAACATCGCCGGCAAGCAAATCGGCCAGGACGGCTGGTACCGCTACAACACCGGCACCAACGCCACTTTCGCGACTGCAGTGCTGCGTGAACACGGTGGCTTCGACGAACAGTTCGACTACTACCTTGACGAGTCTGAGGTCTGCTTCCGGATGCAGCAGGCAGGGTTGCTGATCGGCTATGCGTCCGAAGTCGTGGTGCGCCACGAATTCGCGCAAAGCCACAACCGCCAGGGGCGGCTGAACTTCAACTGGTTCACGATCTGCAAGAACACCGCCTACTTCATCGCCGCCTATTCGGGCCTGAAGGGCGAAGCGCTGAAGATCCACGTCGAGCAGCGCATGCAGCACGAAAGAATTGACGGCTTCGACAAGGTGCTGGCCGAAGGCCATCTCACTGCAGACGACCATGCGCGCCATGTCGACGCCGTACGCAGGGGTGCTGACCAGGGTCTGATCGACGCCTTGAGCTATCCACGCCGCCGAAGCTTGAAGCCCGCGCCGGGCCGCTTCCGGCCCTACCCGGTGCACTTCCGGGTACCGGCACCGGCGCCCGAAAAGAGCCGGCTGCACATCTGCATCATCAGCCGCGAGTTCCCGCCCTTCGTGGCCGGCGGCGGTGTGGGCACACTGTACTACCACCTGGCGTCGGAGCTGCTGATGATGGGGCACCGCATCACTGCCATCGTGCCGGGCGGCGAGCTCCACCTCTTCAAGCAGGGCAACATGCGCGTGCACTTCACGCCCCAGGCCCCCGTAGAGGTGGCGGGCGCCGACAGCGGCTTCGGCCGAAACATCGCCTGGTCTGTATCCGCCATGGCGCGCCTGGCTGCCATCCACGAGCAGGATCCGGTGGACATCGTCGACTCAGCCCTCTGGGATAGCGAGGCCCTGGCCGTCGCGCTGTTGCCCGCGCACCGGCGGCCCAAGGTCGTGGTGCGCCTGGTCACGCCCTACGCCCTGGCGTCGCAGATCAACGGCTGGCAGCCAGACGCGGCGACTTCGGCGCTCTTCATGGGCGCCGAACGTGCGC
>JANMVM010000190.1:0-8559 GCA_031392695.1 Rubrivivax sp. | reverse complement strand
TTGATGGTGACCATCTGGCCCAGCTTCATCAGTTGCTTGATGACCTCGGACGCCTTGACGCTCATTTTGTGCGCCAGGTCGGCCACCGAGATTGTCTCGGGGATGTGGACCTCTTGCACCAGTTGCTCAGGCGTCTGCCCGAACGCAGAACCGTCCTGCTCGCCGCGCTCGCCGCGGCGTGCGCCGCCGCGCGGCGCACGCCAGCCGGCGCGGGAGCCGGAACTGTCGCCACGTGTCTTGAGCGCGGCGCGCTTCTTGGCCGCGTCGTCGGCCCAGCTGGACGACAGCTTCTCGGACTTGACCTGCTTGTTGACACCCGGCTTGGCAGCCGTGGCCGCGCCGGGCGCACCCGGGACTGCCTTGGGCTTGTGGATCGTGCCCTTGATGGCTTCCTTGGCCGCTTCGACGGGCTTCGGCTCTTCCGGCTTCTTGGCCAGCATCACCTTCTTGGGCGCGTTCATCATCGCGCGGATGGCTGCGGCTTCGGCTTCCGCGGCCTTGCGGCGGCGTGCCAGGTCTTCGGACTTGGCCGCGTCCTCGGCGGCTTTGTCGGCAGCCTTGACGACGCGCAGCACCGGCTTGGCGGCTTCGGCGGCCTTCGCGGGCTCGACAGCAGCAGCGGCAACCGGCGTCGCCGGCGCAGCAGCCGTTGCAGCCACCGCGGCGACTGCGGTCGCTATGGCTGCGGGCATCGGAGCGGCCTTGCTTGCTGCGGCGGCAGCTTCGGCGGCGACTGCAACAGCGGCTTCGGCGGCGGCCTGCATGGCAGCTTGGGCGGCGGCGGCTTCGGCTGCTTCACGCGCTGCGCGTTCGATCTCGTCGCGCAGACGGCGCGCCTCGGCCAGCTCTTCTTCTTGCTGGCGGATGGCCGCAGCCTGGGCCTGGGCCTCTTCCTCACGGCGCTGCAGGTCGAGGTCTTCGGCACTGAGGCCCGTGGCCTCTTCCGCGGCCGGTGCACCGTCACGCTTGACGAAGACGCGCTTCTTGCGCACCTCGACCTGGATCGTGCGCGCACGGCCGCTGGAGTCGGCCTGCTTGATTTCGGTCGATGTCTTCTTCGTCAGCGTGATCTTCTTGCGCTCGGCGCCGGCAGTGGTGCCGTGCGAGGTGCGCAGGAAGTCGAGCAGACGCTCTTTGTCGGACTCGGTCAGCGCGTCGTCGGGCGACTGCTTGGTCACACCGGCCGATTGCAACTGCTCAAGCAGCGCCGTGGTCGGGCGACCCAACTGCGCGGCAAACAGGGCGACGGTCATCACGGCCATGGGTTCGGTTTCCTCGGGTGTTTCTTGCGCTGAAGGCAGTGTGCTTGCGGGTGGCTCAGGCGGTGAACCAGTGTTCGCGGGCCTTCATGATCAGCGTCTTGGCGCGCTCTTCATCGATGGCGGTCATGTCGGTCAGTTCATCCACGGCCAGGTCGGCCAGGTCGTCACGGGAGTGAATGCCACCGGCGGCGAGCTGGGCGATGAGTTCGGGGTTGAGTCCGTCGAGATCGCGCAGGTCTTGCGAGACTTCCTCGACTTCTTCTTCCTTGGCGATTTCCATCGTCAGCAGCGCATCCTTGGCACGCGTGCGCAGTTCGTTGACCGTGTCCTCGTCGAAGGACTCGATCTCGAGCATCTCGGCCAGCGGCACGTAGGCCACTTCTTCGAGGCTGGAAAAACCTTCGGCGATCAGGATGTCGGCCACTTCGGCATCGACGTCGAGCTTGTCGACGAAGAGCGCGCGCACTGATTCGCTTTCGGTGGCCTGCTTGGCCTGCGACTCTTCGGCCGTCATGATATTGATGCGCCAGCCGGTCAGTTCGGACGCCAGGCGCACGTTCTGGCCGCCGCGGCCGATCGCAATGGCGAGGTTTTCCTCGTCGACCACGACGTCCATGGCGTGGCGCTCTTCATCGACCACGATGCTCTGCACGTTGGCCGGAGCCAGCGCGCCGATGACGAACTGCGCCGGATCGTCGGACCACAGCACGATGTCCACACGCTCGCCAGCGACTTCATTGGTCACCGCATTGACGCGCGAGCCGCGCACGCCGACACAGGTGCCGATCGGGTCGACGCGACGGTCGTGCGAGACGACGGCGATCTTGGCGCGGCTGCCGGCATCACGCGCGCAACTCTTGATCTCGAGCAGGCCTTGCTCGATCTCTGGCACTTCTTGCGCGAAGAGCTCGATCATGAAACCCGGTGCGCTGCGCGACAGCATGATCTGCGGGCCGCGCTGCGTCGGGTCGATGCCCTGCAGGAAGGCGCGCACGCGGTCGCCGCTGCGCAGGTTTTCCTTGGGGATCATCTCGCTGCGCTTCAGGCGCCCTTCGACGCGACCGCTCTCGACGATGATGTCGCCCTTGTCCAGGCGCTTGACGGTGCCGACGAAGATCTTCTCGCCGCGGGCAAGGAAGTCATTGAGCAATTGCTCGCGCTCGGCGTCGCGGATCTTCTGCAGGATCACCTGCTTGGCGGCCTGCGCGCCGATGCGACCGATGGTCACCGATTCAACGGCTTCCTCGATGTAGTCACCTTCCTCGATGTCCGGGATGCGGTCCAGCGCGTCGGACAGCAGTTCCTCGGAATCGGGGTTCTGCAGACCGGCCGAATCCGGCACCACCAGCCAGCGCCGGAAGGTCTCGTAGTTGCCGGTATCGCGGTCGACCGCAACACGCATGTCGACCTCGCCACCGTGCAATTTCTTGCTGGCTGATGCCAACGCCGCTTCGACGGCGCCGAAGACGACGTCACGCTCGACCGTTTTCTCTCGCGAGATGGCATCCACCAACATCAGCATTTCGCGGTTCATCGCTTCCCTAGCCTCCGTCAACTTCAGGCGCGGCATCTGCCGCTGCCCGATCTGCACCGCCGCCCTTGCCAGGCTTGGACTGGCGGCCCTTGAAATCCACCACGGGCACGAGCCGGGCTTCACGCACTTCTTGCAGCGTGAAGCTCAGCACCTGCTCGGTCTTGCCAATCTTGAACACCAGGCTCCAGGCACCGCCTTCGCCCGGCTGCAACACGCCCTGCCAGGACTTGCGTCCCTCGAACGGCTTCTTCAATGCAATGCTCACCGCCTGCCCGGCAAAGCGCAGGTAGTCGGCTTCGCGCTTGAGCGGTCGGTCCAGGCCCGGCGACGAGACCTCCAGGCGGGCGTACTCCAGGCCTTCGACTTCCAGCGCGTACTGCAATTGCCGCGTCACGGCCTCGCAGTCCTCGACGGTGACGAATTCGCCATCGTCGAGCGCCGCGTTGGCGCCGCGGCCCACGGTGTAGCTGCGCCCGGCCATGCGGTCGATCGTGATGCGCAGCAGACCGCGCTGGGCGCGCTCCACGTCGACGAGTTCGTAGCCCAGGCCAGCCACGGTCGAGGCGATCGCTTCCTGCCAGCCCATGCGCAGGCCGGCAGCGACGGGTGCATCCCGTGCGCTGCCTGAGTCCCCTGCCTTGCGATCGAAGCCGCTTTCGCCCAAACCTTGCCTACTCCTGCCTTGCTGACTTGCTGACTTGATCACCGCGCCATGCCGCCGGGCGCGCCGCCAAGACCGCTTTCAGATGGGCCGGCTGTCAGGCCAACTGGCCAATCGGCCAACTGGCTACGAGCACCAGACCACAAGAGTCGATCGAGCAAAAAAAATGGGCTGGAAGTCCCGCCCACGCAGCATTACCCGGAAAGAGCGGATTATAGCTGTGCAATATTGCCTGGGCAATACCGCGCCTCGGGGCGGGGCCGCTGCGACCTTCTTGCATGCCAGAATCCCGACCGATTTTGAAGACTTCTCAGAGCATCGGAGACACCATGGGCTTTCTCACCGGCAAGCGATTCCTGATCACGGGGGTGCTGTCCAACCGCTCGATCGCCTACGGCATCGCGCGCGCCTGCCACGCACAGGGGGCCGAGCTGGCATTCAGCTATGTCGGCGACCGCTTCAAGGACCGCGTCACCGAGTACGCCGGGCACTTCGGCTCGAGCCTGGTCCTCGAGTGCGATGTCGCTGAGGACAGCCACATCGACCGCGTCTTCAAGGAATTGTCGCAAAGCTGGCCGCAGTTCGACGGCTTCGTGCACTCGATCGGCTTCGCGCCCCGTGAGGCCATCGCCGGGGAATTCCTGGACGGCCTGACGCGCGAGAACTTCCGCATCGCGCACGACATCTCGGCCTACAGCTTCCCGGCCCTGGCCAAGGCGGCGCTGCCCTTCCTGCGCCCGCAGGCGGCCCTGCTCACGATGAGCTACCTGGGTGCCCTGCGAGCGGTGCCCAACTACAACACCATGGGCCTGGCCAAGGCTTCGCTGGAGGCCAGCGTGCGCTACCTGGCAGCCAACCTGGGTTCGCGGGGCATCCGCGTCAACGGCATCAGCGCCGGCCCCATCAAGACCCTGGCGGCCAGCGGCATCAAGGACTTCAGCAAGCTGCTGGGCGTGGTGGCTGCCAGCTCGCCGCTGGGCCGCAACATCACGATCGACGACGTCGGCAACGTTGCCGCCTTCATGCTGTCGGACCTCGCCGCCGGCATCACCGCCGAGATCACCTACGTCGACGGCGGCTTCAGCCACGCCATGACAGCGGGCATCATCGAAGCCTGATCAGACCTCGCGCACGCAGTCCACGTAGTAGCGGCGCTCGCCCGGCGCGCTGTCGTCCTCGACGAGACCGTGGACGTCGGTGTCGAAGCCCGGGAAGGCAGCGTTGAACTCGCGCGTGAAGCGCAGGTAGTCGACGATCTTCTTGTTGAAGCGCTCGCCCGGCACCAGCAGCGGGATGCCCGGCGGGTACGGCGTCAGCAGCGAGGTGGTGGTGCGCCCTTCCAGCGCGTCGATGCTCACGCGCTCGGTCCTGCGGTGGGCGATGTGGGCAAAGGCGTCGCTGGGCTTCATCGCCGGCTGCAGGTCCGACAGGTACATCTCGGTCACCAGGCGCGCGATGTCGCCCTTGGCGTACATCTGGTGGATCTGCTGGCACAGCTCACGCAGCCCCAGGCGCTCGTAGCGCGGGTGCGCGGCGCAGAACTCGGGCAGGATGCGCCACAGCGGCGCGTTGCGGTCGTAGTCGTCCTTGAACTGCTGCAGCGCCGTCAGCAGCGTGTTCCAGCGGCCCTTGGTGATGCCGATGGTGAACATGATGAAGAACGAGTACAGGCCCGTCTTCTCCACCACCACGCCATGCTCGGCCAGAAATTTAGTGACGATCGAGGCCGGGATGCCGGTGGTCGCGAACTCGCCCGACAGGCCCAGGCCGGGCGTGATGATCGTGCACTTGATCGGGTCCAGCAGGTTGAAGCCCTCGGCCAGCTCGCCGAAGCCGTGCCACGCGTCACCCGCCCGGAGCACCCAGTCCTGGCTGCTGCCCATGCCCTCGGGCGTCAGCTCGTCCGGGCCCCAGACCTGGAACCACCAGTCCTGGCCGAACTCGGCATCCACCTTGCGCATGGCGCGGCGGAAGTCCAGCGACTCGAGGATGCTTTCTTCGACGAGCGCCGGGCCGCCGGGGGCTTCCATCATCGCCGCGGCGACGTCGCAGCTGGCGATGATGGCGTACTGCGGGCTGGTGCTGGTGTGCATCAGGTAAGCCTCGTTGAAGAGGTGGCGGTCGAGCTTGCGCTCTTGGGCGTCCTGCACCAGCACCTGAGAGGCCTGGCTCAGGCCGGCCAGCAGCTTGTGCGTGCTTTGGGTGGCGAACACGAGCTGGTCTTTGGGCCGCGTGCGGTTCTTGCCCATGGCGTGGAAGCTGCCGTAGAAGGTGTGGAAGGCGGCGTGCGGCAGCCAGGCTTCGTCGAAGTGCAGCGTGTCGATGTAGCCGTCGAGCGAGTGCTTGATGGTCTCGGTGTTGTAGAGCACGCCGTCGTAGGTGCTCTGCGTGAGCGTCAGGATGCGCGGCTTCACTGCGGCGGCATCCACCCCTGCCAGCAGCGGGTTGACGGCGATCTTGCGGCGGATCGTCTCGGGCGAGAACTCGCTCTGCGGGATCGGGCCGATGATGCCGTAGTGGTTGCGCGTCGGCGTCAGGAACACCGGCACCGCGCCGGTCATGATGATGCTGTGCAGGATGCTCTTGTGGCAGTTGCGGTCGACCACCACCACGTCGCCCGGCGCCACCGTGTGGTGCCAGACCATCTTGTTGCTGGTGCTGGTGCCGTTGGTGACGAAGAAGCAGTGGTCGGCGTTGAAGATGCGCGCCGCGTTGCGCTCGCTCTGCGCCACCGGGCCGGTGTGGTCGAGCAGCTGGCCGAGTTCCTCCACGCTGTTGCAGACGTCGGCGCGCAGCATGTTCTCGCCGAAGAACTGGTGGAACATCTGGCCCACCGGGCTCTTGAGAAAGGCCACCCCACCGCTGTGGCCCGGGCAGTGCCAGGAGTAGCTGCCGTCCTGCGCGTAATCCATCAACGCCTTGAAGAAGGGCGGCGCCAGCCCGTCGAGATAGCTCTTGGCCTCGCGGATGATGTGGCGGGCCACGAACTCCGGCGTGTCCTCGAACATGTGGATGAAGCCGTGCAGCTCGCGCAGGATATCGTTGGGGATGTGCTGGCTGGTGCGCGTTTCGCCGTAGATGTAGATCGGGATATCGGCGTTCTTGAAGCGGATCTCTTCGATGAACTTGCGCAGGCTCAGCACCGCCGGATCGAGCTCAGGGCCGGGCGTGAACTCGTTATCGTCGATCGACAGGATGAAGGCGCTGGCGCGGCTTTGCTGCTGCGCGAACTGGCTCAGGTCGCCATAGCTGGTGGCGCCGAGGACCTCGAAGCCCTCCTTCTCGATGGCTTGTGCCAGCGCGCGAATGCCGAAGCCGGAGGTGTTCTCCGAGCGGTAGTCCTCGTCGATGATGACGATGGGGAAGTGAAAGCGCAGCATGGCGGCGGGCCCTTGAGGGGCAGTTCGGTCTGGAAGGCGCGAAGTGTAGGACCTGGGCAGACCCAGGCCATCGGCGGCTGTGACGCCCATCCGTCACGCCCATTCACGCGCCCGCCTACACTCCGTTCCACTGGCCCTACGGAGATCGTCACATGGAATTTTCCGAAGCCACCTTGTGGTGGATGGCAGGCGGCGCCCTGGTGGCGGCCGAGCTCGCCACCGGCACCTTTTATCTGCTGATGCTGGCGCTGGGCTGCGCAGCCGGCGCCTTGGCCGCCCACCTGGGGCTCGGTTCGACAGCGCAGGTGGTGGCCGCCGCGCTGATCGGCTGCGGCGCGACGCTGGCCTGGCACCTCAAGCGCCAGCGCGAGCCGCAGGCCGCGCCTGCCGAAAGCAACCGGGATGTCAACCTCGACATCGGCCAGACGCTGCAGGTGCCGGCCTGGGGCGATGACGGCACGGCCCGCGTGCAGTACCGTGGCGCGGGCTGGGCGGTGCGGCTGGCCGAGGGCAGCGCGGCAGCGCCGGGGCCGCACGTCATCGTTGCCGTGCAGGGCAATGAACTTCGCGTGGCACCCGCCGCGCATCACTGAAAGCAGCCATGGAAATCGCATTCATCCTCGCGGTCATCGCCGTCATCTTCATCATCCGCACGCTCAAGATCGTGCCGCAGCAGCACGCCTGGGTGGTGGAGCGCCTGGGCAAGTACGACCGCACACTGACGCCCGGGCTGAGCTTCGTGGTGCCATTCGTCGACCGCGTGGCCTACAAACATTCGCTCAAGGAAGTGCCGCTGGACGTGCCCAGCCAGGTCTGCATCACCAAGGACAACACGCAGCTGCAGGTCGACGGCATCCTGTACTTCCAGATCACCGACCCGATGCGCGCCAGCTACGGCAGCAGCAACTACATCGTGGCCATCACGCAACTGGCGCAGACCACGCTGCGCAGCGTGATCGGCAAGATGGAGCTCGACAAGACCTTCGAGGAGCGCGCCCACATCAATGCCGGCGTGGTGAACGCGCTGGACGAGGCAGCGCTGAACTGGGGCGTGAAGGTGTTGCGCTACGAGATCAAGGACCTCACGCCGCCCGCGGCCATCCTGCACAGCATGCAGGCGCAGATCACTGCCGAGCGCGAGAAGCGCGCCCTCATCGCCGCCAGCGAGGGCCGGCGCCAGGAGCAGATCAACATCGCCACCGGCGAGCGCGAAGCCTTCATCGCCCGCTCCGAAGGCGCCAAGCAGGCCGAGATCAACAAGGCCCAGGGCGAAGCCGCCGCCATCACCGCGGTGGCCGAAGCCACGGCCGACGCCATCCGCAAGATCGCTGCGGCCATCCAGCAGCCGGGGGGCGAGCAGGCGGTGCAACTCAAGGTGGCAGAGCGCGCCGTCGAGGCCTACAGCCACCTGGCCAGGACCAACAACACGATGATCGTGCCCGGCAACATGAGCGAAGTGGCTGCCCTGATCGGCACCGCCATGACCTTGTTCAAGGGCAGCAAGGCGGCCCCGTGAACCCGGCGGCGGATCTCAATGTGCTGGGCACGCCGCTGGTGGCGTGCTCCTTCGATCCGCTCACCGGCTGGCTGCGCGACGGCTGCTGCCACACCGATGGCCAGGACGCCGGCAGCCACGTCGTCTGCGCCAAGATGACGGTTGAGTTCCTGAACTTCCAGATGGAGCGCGGCAACGACCTCATCACGCCGCGGCCGCAACACCGC
>JANMVM010000179.1:0-2800 GCA_031392695.1 Rubrivivax sp. | reverse complement strand
GACGCCGGCCTGCCGCGCCAGCTGGTGGGCGATGCGATGCGCCTGCAGCAGGTGCTGATCAACCTGACCGGCAACGCCATCAAGTTCACGGCCCAGGGCGAGGTGGTGCTGTCGATCCGCGTGCTGGAGCAGGACGACGCCGGCGTGACGATGGAGATCGCGGTGCGCGACACCGGCATCGGCATCGCGCCCGAGAACCACACCCGCATCTTCAGCGGCTTCACGCAAGCCGAGGCCTCGACGACGCGGCGCTTCGGTGGCACCGGCCTCGGGGTGGCGATCAGCCAGCACCTGGTGGCGCTGATGGGCGGCGAGCTGCGGCTGGACAGCGCGCTCGGCCAGGGCAGCCGCTTTCACTTCAACATCACGCTGCCGGTGGCCAGCGACAGCGCGGCAGACAGCGCCACGCCGCGGCCGGCGCCGGTCGCGCCGCTGCGCGCACTGATGGTCGACGACAACCCCACCGCGCGCGAGGTGCTGCAGCGCATGGGCGACGCGCTCGGCTGGACGATCACGGTGGCCGACAGCGGCGGTGCCGCGCTGGCGCTGCTGCAGGACGAGGCGGCGCAGGGCATCGTCTTCGACGCCGTCTTCGTCGACTGGCAGATGCCGGGCCTGGACGGCTGGGCGACGAGCCAGCGCATCCGCGAGTTGGGCCTGGGCGGCAAGACACCCGTCATCGTCATGGTCACGGCGCATGGGCGCGAGATGCTGGCCCAGCGCAGCGCGGCTGACCAGGCGCTGCTCGATGGTTTTCTGGTCAAGCCGGTGACGCCGTCGATGTTGTTCGATGCCATCGCCAACGTCGGGCTCGGGCTCGGCCTCGGCACTGCCGGCCCGGCGCGCCCCGCGAGCACGGTGGGCGCGCAGCGCCTGGCCGGCCTGCGGCTGTTGGTGGCCGAGGACAACCTCAACAACCAGCAGGTTGCGCGCGAGCTGCTCGAAGACGAAGGCGCCAACGTGCAGATCGCCAACAACGGCAAGGAAGCCGTCGAGGCCGTGGCCGCCGCCGACCCGCCCTTCGACCTGGTGCTGATGGACTTGCAGATGCCGGTGATGGACGGCTTCACCGCCACGCGCGCGATCCGCGAGGACCTGGCGCTGCTGGCGCTGCCGATCGTGGCCATGACGGCCAACGCCATGGCCTCTGACCGCGACGCGTGCCTGGCTGCCGGCATGAACGAGCACGTCGGCAAGCCCTTCGACCTCGACCACCTGGTGCAGGTGCTGCGCACCCAGGCCGGACGCGGCAAGGCCCCGCTGGCCAGCGTCGCGCCGGCCCGCGTCACCCAGCAGCTGCCCGCAGCCGTGCGTGAGGCTGCAGCCGCCGCCGGCGTGCAGATCGACGCCGCCATCGCCAGGCTCGGTGGCAAGGCCGATGTCTACCGGCACATGCTGCAGCGCTTCGTTGACGATCTGGCGCGCCTGCCTGCCGAGTTGCACGGCCTGGCGACAGCGGCCGACAGCGAAGCGGCAGCGCGCGTCCTGCACACCGTCAAGGGCGTGGCGGCCACGCTGGGCGCCGACGCGCTGGCGGCCGCGGCTGCGCGGGGCGAAAGTGCCCTCCTCGCCGGCTGCACGCCGGCCACTGCACGGCAGGCACTGGCCGCCGCCGGCGCAGCCATCGAAGCGGCGGGCCCGGTCCTGCAAGACTTGCTGGATACGCTGCTGCCGGCCGGCCCGGCATTGCCGGCATCGCCCGCTGCCGAGATCGACCGCCCGGCACTGCGCCGGGGCCTGCATCACCTGGCCGATCTGCTGCGCAACTCCGACATGGGCGCGATGGAAGCCCTGAGCGGCCTGCAGGGGCGCTTTGCCGGCACCCTGGGCGAGCGCTTCCGAGCCCTCGACGCTGCCGTCGCGGGGCTGGACTTCGACCCCGCGTTGCGGCACTGTACGCAGCTCCTGGAGGAGCTGGAGTCATCACCGTGACCACGCCGCACGCCACGCTCGATCGCCGCCCGCGCCTGCTGGTGGTCGACGACCAGCCGGTCAACATCCAGGCGCTCTACCAGGCCTTTGCCGCCGACCACCAGGTGCTGATGGCGACCAGCGGCGAGCAGGCGCTGGCGCTGTGCGCCAGCCAGCAGCCCGACCTGGTGC
Source organism: Rubrivivax sp. (assembly GCA_031392695.1). Taxonomy (GTDB): domain Bacteria; phylum Pseudomonadota; class Gammaproteobacteria; order Burkholderiales; family Burkholderiaceae_C; genus Rubrivivax. Next base: position 697 of record JANMVM010000179.1, on the reverse strand, counting down.
TGCTCGACGTGGTCATGCCCGGCATGGACGGCCACGAGGTCTGCCGCCGGCTGCAGGCCGACGCGACCACGCGCGACATCCCCGTCATCTTCGTCACCGCCCACAGCGACGAGGCCGCCGAGACGCTGGGCCTGGAGCTGGGCGCGGTGGACTTCATCTCCAAGCCCATCAACCCAAAGATCGTGCGCGCCCGCGTGCGCACGCACCTGACGCTCAAGGCGCAGTCCGACCTGTTGCGCCACTGGGTCTACATCGACGGCCTCACCGGCGTCTACAACCGGCGCCACTTCGATGAACGGCTGGCCGCCGAATGGGGCCGCGCCGCGCGCAGCGGCAGCGCGCTGAGCGTGGTGCTGCTCGACGTCGACCTCTTCAAGCGCTACAACGACCGCTACGGCCACCAGGCCGGCGACGACTGCCTGCGCCGCGTCGCGGCGACGCTCAAATCCAGCATCCGGCGGCCGGGCGACCTGGTGGCGCGCTACGGCGGCGAGGAATTCGTGTGCCTGCTACCCGACACCGCACTGCCCGGCGCGATGGGCTTGGCCCAACAGCTGGGCGCCGCGGTGCACGCGCTGCAGATCGAGCATGGCAACTCGACGGTGGACGCGGTGGTAACGGTGAGCCTGGGGGTGTGCAGCAAGCCCGAGCAAGGCGGGGGCAGCGCCGATGCACTGCTGCGCGCTGCCGATGCGCA
>JANMVM010000142.1:0-3383 GCA_031392695.1 Rubrivivax sp. | reverse complement strand
GCCGAGGTCTGGCTGTCGGAGCTGATCTGGCGCGACTTCTACCACCAGATCCTGCACCACCACCCGCGCGTCGTCGCGGGCTCGTTCAAACCGGAATACGACCGCATCAAGTGGGAGCACGGCAAGCACGCCGACGCGCTGTTCGCCGCCTGGTGCGAAGGCCGCACCGGCTACCCGCTGGTCGACGCCGCCATGCAGCAGATCAACCAGACCGGCTACATGCACAACCGCCTGCGCATGGTGGTGGCCAGCTTCCTGAGCAAGGACCTGGGGCTGGATTGGCGCCGCGGCGAGGCCTACTTCGCGCAGCACCTCAACGACTTCGACCTCGCCGCCAACAACGGCGGCTGGCAGTGGGCGGCTTCCAGCGGTTGCGACGCCCAGCCCTACTTCCGCATCTTCAACCCCGTCAACCAGAGCGAGAACTTCGACCCCGACGGGCGCTTCATTCGCCGCTACCTGCCGCAACTGGCCGCCCTGCCCGACAAGCTCATCCACGCACCGTGGCTGGCGCGGCCGCTGGACCTGGCGGCCGCCGGCGTCGAACTCGGCCGCGACTACCCGGCACCGGTGGTGGCGCACGACCTGGCGCGACTGCGCACGCTCGAGCGCTACGCGGTGGTCAAGGCGCGCAGCGCCTGAGGCGCGGCGGGCTCAGGCCGGCGGTGCGCTGAAGCGCGCCAGGATCGCGGCATGGCGCCGCGGCCACTGGCGCAATGCCGCTTCATCGCCCTCGAACACGCCCTGCAGGAAGGCCAGCGCCAGCGCCTGCGTGGCCTCCTTGACCAGCGGGTTGAGCGCCACGCCGCCGCTGCCGCCGCGGTCGGTGAACATGCTGTGCGAGCCGCCCTCGTACACCGCCAGCCACTTGCGCGTGCTGCCGGTGGCTTCGTACACCGCCACGCGGTCTTCGGCGCCGCTGTAGTAGCCGGGGATGCGGATGATGTCTTCGGTGCAGGTCACGTGCAGGCTGGGCACGGTCACCGAAGCCAGGATGCGGCGTGGCTCGGCCTCGCCGTAGAAGGGCGGCGCCGAGATCACGATGGCGGCGCGCACGCGCTCGTCGCGCAGGTCCACTGCACGGCCCTCGCGCTCGACGCGCGCGCCGCTGGCCAGCAGCGTTGTGTTGGCGCCGTAGCTGTGGCCGGCCGCGGCGATGCGCCGGGCGTCCAGGCGCGGCGCCAGCTCGCCGAACAGCAGCGTGTCGAGCGCGAAGCGCAGGTCCTGTGCCCGCGCCATGGCCTCGCCTTCCTGGGCCGCATCCTGCAGGCGCCCGACGATGCTGAAGAAGCTGCCGGTCCACACCTGGCGGTCGCTACCGACGTGCTGCAGGTGCAGGCTGGCCAGGCCGTTGCGCGCCAGGTGCTGGCCGAGCCAGCTGTAGCCGCGCCGCGTGCCGCCGATGCCGTGCGAGAACACCACCAGCGGCACGCGCTCGGCGCGCTGCGGCAGGTACAGGCGCACCGGCACCGCCCGCTGCCGGCGCGTGTCGATCCAGTCCAGGTCCAGCGTGTCGAAAGGCGCGCCCTCTTCGGCGCGCAGCGGCCAGGCACCGGCCAGGGCCAGCGCGCCGGCCAGGCGCAGGCAGTCGCGCCGCTGCAGCTTCATGCCCGCGCCTCCTGGGGCGGCAGCGCCGGTGGGTGCTTGCGCCCGAACAGCCGCTGCAGGCGCTGGATGGCGTCGTCGACGTAGGTGAAGAGCACCGGGATCACGAGCAGGCTGAGGAAGGTCGAGGTGATGAGCCCGCCGATGACGACGATGGCCATCGGTGCGCGGAAGCTCGGGTCGGTGCCCCAGCCCAGCGCGATCGGCAGCATGCCGGCGGCCATCGCGATGGTGGTCATGATGATCGGCCGTGCGCGCTTGTGGCAGGCGTCGAGCACCGCGTCGCTGCGCGACAGGCCGTGCTCGCGGCGCGCCATGATCACGTAGTCGACGAGCAGGATGCTGTTCTTGGTGGCGATGCCCATGAGCATGATGAGGCCGATCATGCTCGGCATCGACAGCGCGGTCTGCGTCACGAAGAGGGCCAGGAAGGCGCCCGGGATCGACAGCACCAGCGCACCGAGGATCGTCGCCGGCTGCACGAAGTCCTTGAACAGCAGCACCAGCACGATGTAGATGCAGAGCACACCGGTCAGCATCGCCAGGCCGAAGCTGGCGAAGAGTTCTCCCATCGCTTCGGCGTCGCCGACCTCGGTCTGGATCACACCCGCGGGCAGGTTGCGCAGGCTGGGCAGCGCCAATGCGGCGTCCTTGACCTCGCCCAGCGGCTGCTGGTTGAGCTCGATCTCGAAGTTCACGTTGCGCTGGCGGTTGTAGCGGTCGATCGCCGCCGGCCCGCTGTCGATCGTCAACGTGGCCACGTTGCCCAGCATCACCGGGCCGTGCTTGCCCGGCACCGGCAGCCGCGCCAGCAGCTCCAGGTCGGTGCGCGCCTGCGCCGGCAGCCGCACGACGATCGGGATCTGGCGTTGGCTCAGGTTGAGCTTGGGCAGGCTCTGGTCGTAGTCGCCCGCGGTGGCGATGCGCAGCGTGTCGGCGATCGCCGCCGAGGTCACGCCCAGGTCGGCGGCCTTGGCCGCGTCGGGGCGCACGATCAGCTCGGGCCGCACCAGGCTGGAGCTGGAGGTGACGGCGCCGATGCCGGGGATGCCGCGCAGCTCGCGCTCCACCAGCGCCGCGTGGGCGGCCAGCGTGGCGCCGTCCTCGCCGGCCAGCACCAGCACATACTTCTCTGAACTGGCGCCGAAGCCGACCTTCACGCGCGCGCCGGGCAGCACCGCCAGCGCTTCGCGCAGCTGGGTCTCGATGGCCTGCTTGCTGAGGCCGCGGCGCTCGCCGCGCGGCGTCATGTTGATCGTCAGCGTCGCCTTGGTGACCTCGGGCAGGCCACCGCCGGGCGTGAAGGTGTCGGCGCCGGTGCTGCCGCCGCCCACCGCGGTGTAGACCATCTTGACGTGCTGGTTCTGCTGCACCAGCAGCCTCGCCTGTTCGGCCGCGGCCAGTGTCTGCGTGTAGGTGCTGCCCGGCGGCAGCGTCACCGTGACCTGGGTCTGGCTGAGGTCGTCGGGCGGGATGAAGCCGGTGGGCAGATAAGGCACGAGCGAGAACGAACCGACGAAGAACACGGTCGTCGCCAGCAGCGTCAGCACGCGGTGCTTCAGGCACCAGCCGGCCCAGCCCATGTAGCGCTTCATCCAGCCCGGTTCGGTGTGCGCCTTCTTCGGCGGCTTGAGGATGTAGGCGGCCATCATTGGCGTCAGCATGCGCGCCACGACGAGGCTGAAGAAGACCGCGATCGCCGCCGTCCAGCCGAACTGGACGAAGAACTTGCCCGGCACGCCGGCCATGAAGGCGGTGGGCAGGAAGACCGCGATGAG
>JANMVM010000135.1:0-3798 GCA_031392695.1 Rubrivivax sp. | reverse complement strand
ATGATGTCGCGATAGTTCATGCTGGCGGCCCCCGATTTCAAAGGCAGGCGCAATATCGCCAGGTACCTTTGCGTGTCGACGAGGGGATTCGATGATCAGGCGACGTTGGTTGATCGGCGCTGGCGGGCTGTGGATCACGCCGGTGGCAAGCCACGCACAGCCCGCGCGCAAGGTCTGGCGCATCGGCTTCATTGTGCCGCGCCCGTCGAGCAGCGATCCGGTGCGTGCAGCTGGCGTGGCGGCGTTTCATGGTGCCATGCTCGAGCGGGGCTACGTCGCGGGGCGCGACTATCGCCTTGAAGAACATTCCGTCGACGGGCGCAATGAGCGCTATGCCGAGATCGTCAACGAGTTGGTCGCGAGCCGGGTCGATCTGCTGCTGGTGGGGGGCACTTCCGGCGCAACCGCCGCACAACAGGCAACGGCAACGATTCCCATCGTTTTTTTCTCGGCGTCCGACCCGGTAGGCAGCGGGCTGGTGGCCAGCCTGGCGCGCCCGGGCGGCAACGTCACCGGCCGCTCGACGATCACTGCCGAGCTCGACCCGAAGCGGCTCGAGCTGCTGCGCGAAGCGGTGCCGGGCCTGGCCAGCGTGGCCGTGTTGATCGTGAGCAGCGGCGGTTCGCCAGGCGTGCCGTCGATACTCGAACGGGCGCTTGCAGGTGTCGAAGCCGCCGGCCGCCAGGTCGGCGTTCGCGTCCAGCCGGTGCGGCTGCCTGGTGCGCCGGCGTTGGACGCGGCGTTGGCGCAGATTCGCAGCCTGCGCCCCGGGGGGTTGATCGTCTTCGACCAGGCCGTCGTCTTGCGCGAGAGCGAGCGCATCCTGGGTTTCGCGCAGCGCGAGCGCTTGCCGGCGATCTACCAGTCCAGCGGCTGGGTGCATGGCGGCGGGCTGATGTCCTATGGGCCGAGCACCACCGACGAGATGCGGCGCGTCACCGCCTACGTGGACAAGATCTTCAAGGGTGCCAAGCCCGGCGATCTGCCGGTCGAGCAGCCGACGCAGATCGAGCTGGTGATCAACCTGAAGACTGCCAAGGCGCTCGGCCTGACGGCCCCGCAATCGCTGCTGCTGCGTGCCGACGAGGTGATTCAATGAACACACACCGCTTGCTGCTGCTTGCCATCGTGTCGTGGTGGCCAAACGGCGCCTGGCCGCAACAGCCGGCGCGGCTGCCGACGGTGGGCATTCTTTCGCCGGGTGCGCCCGTGGCCTGCGAGTCCGGCGTGCTGGGCTATGTGGCGGCCTGCATGGTCGACGGCTTGCGGGCGCTGGGCGATGTCGGGGGCCGCAAGGTCGCGTTCGAGTACCGCTATGCCCACGGCGACTTGAGCCGCCTGCCCGTGCTGGCCGCTGAGCTCGTCGCGCTGCGCCCGGATGTGCTGTACACCTACACCACCGCCGGCGCCGAAGCTGCCGCCAAAGCCACGGCCACGATCCCGATCGTCGTCGGCCCGGCCGGTGAGCCCGTCATGACCCGGCTCGCCGGCAGCCTGGCGCGGCCCGCTGGCAACGTGACGGGCCAGACTCTGCAGACAGGCGTCGGCGAGCAGGAGCAGAAATGCCTGCAGTTGCTGAAGGAGCTTGCGCCACGAGTGTCGCGCGTGGCCCGGACCCGCAATCCCGACCGTTCCGTATCGATGCCCTACCAGAATGCGTTGAACGCCGCAGCGGCCCAGCTCGGCCTGACGCTGGTGATCGTCGAGGCACGTGGCGCAACCGACTTGCCGCAAGCATTCACGGCCATTGCCGCCGCCCGTGCCGATGCGATCTTCATGGACGACGATGCCTCGCTGGCGGGCTCGGCCGAGGTCCGCCAGCAAATCAGCGCGTGGGCCCTGGGCCGGCGCCTGCCCGTGGTCTCGTCCAGCGGCAGCTTCGCCGCCGACGGTGCGCTGCTCTCGCTGGGCACCGACATTCCCGCCATCGCCCGCCGCGCCGCGTTCTACGTGCACCGCATCCTGGGCGGCGCCAAGCCTGCTGAACTGCCGGTCGAGCGGCCGACCGTCTTCAAGCTGACTCTGAACCGCAAGACCGCGACGGCGCTGGGCCTGACGGTCCCGCAATCGTTGTTGCTGCGTGCCGATGAGGTAATTCAATGAAGCGCCGTACGGTGTGGCTCGCCTCGACTGCCGCCGCGCTGGGCGGCGCGCTGGCCGTGCCACGCGCTCACGGCCAGACGGGCAAGGCGCTGCGACGGGTCGGGGTGCTGAGCATCGGCGACCCCGCCGTCGGCGCCACAAGCTCGCAGGCATTGATCAGTGCGTTGCAACAACACGGCTTCGTCGATGGCCGGGACATCGTGCTTGAGGCCCGCTCGGCTGACGGCCGCACCGAGGACCTGGCCCGTGTGGCAGCGGAACTTGCCGCCCTCAAACCGGCGGTCATCGTCACCTACGGCCCGCAGGCCACACAGGCGGCGCTTGCAGCCAGCCCCGACTCACCCGTGGTGGCCATCCTCGGCGACTTCGTGGCATTGGGGTTCGCGGCCGGGCTGGCGCGCCCCGGTGGCAGGGTGACCGGGGTCAGCTTCCTTGGCACGCCGCTGAATGCCAAACGCCTGGAGCTGCTGGCCAGCCTGCTGCCCAAGGGCAGTGCCGTGCTCAACCTGGGCGACCCCGGCACCCGCAGCCTGCCACTGGTCGAGGGCATTGCAGCGGCGGTCAGCACGCTGGGCCTGGTGTCGAACACGGCCTATGCAAGCACGCCGCTGGAGATCGACGCGGCGTTTGCCACGGCGCGCCGGCTTCGGGTGGCCGGGGTCAACGTGCTCGGCTCGCCCTTCCTGGACAGCCATCGGGCGCGCATCATCGATCTCGCGGCCAAGGCGCGCCTGCCCACCATCTACCAGTGGCCAAGGACCGCGCGCGAGGGCGGCCTGATGGCCTACGGGCCCAGCGCCAGCACGATGGACCAGCAGCTCGCCAGCTACGTCGCGCGCATCCTGAATGGCGCGAAGGCGGGCGACTTGGCCGTCGAGCAGCCGACGAAGTTCGAGCTGGTCATCAACCTGAAGTCCGCCAAGGCGTTGGGCCTGACGATCCCGCAATCGCTGCTGCTGCGTGCTGATGAGGTGATTCAGTGACCACCGCCACAGTCAACGCCTGCGCACAGGCCACTTGGACAGCTACAACAAGACCAGGAACCGGGTATCCGGATCGGTTTCGAGAGCGGCGATGCGAAGCGCGTGTTTTCGCAGCAGTGCTTCGATGTCCTGCGTGGAGCAATTGCCGCGCCGGATCCAGACAATCCGCGGTGCCGAAGCGGCGAGCTGGCTGCGCTCCTGAAAATCGCAGTCCTTGGTCACGATCGCAAAGCGACGATCTCTCGCGAAACGCCATATCGCGTCGTCGTCGGCCCGCTCCAGACCCGCCAGCCGTACGTGCAACGAATCAGCGAACAGGTCAGCCAGCAGCGCGACCAATTGTGGCGAGAGATTCTGGTCGAACAGCAGCTTCACGCGGCCAGCGTCAGCTGCGTGCGTTCACGGTCGGCGGCATAGGCCAGGCAGGCCTGAATGTCCTCGGCGGTCAGGTCCGGAAAGTCGATCAGCAACTGTTGCGGCGACATGCCCGAGGCAAGGTACTCCAGCACGTCGTAGACCGTCATTCGCAGCCCGCGAATGCAAGGTTTGCCGCCGCGTTTTCCGGGCTCGATCGTGATGATGTCGCGATAGTTCATGTTGGCGGCTCCCGGTTCCACAGGCACGCGCATTATCGCCGGGTGCCTGTGCGCGCCAACGAGGTGATCCGATGATGAAACGACGCACCCTGATCGGCGCTGGCGGGCTGTGGATC
>JANMVM010000131.1:0-17399 GCA_031392695.1 Rubrivivax sp. | reverse complement strand
CCGCTGCGCACACCGGCGCCGCCGGCCATCAGCGTGCCCCGGCTGACGCCGGCAGCGGCGGCACCGCGCGCCGTGCCGCTGCCCGCGATGGCGCGGGACGCGGCAGTGGCGCCTGCCGTGGCCGCTGCGCCTGGTGCGCCTACTGCGCCTACTGTGCCTACTGTGCCTACTGCGCCTAGTCCGCCTACTCCTCCAACGCCGCCCACAGCAGCTACCACGACAACCATCGACGCGGAGTTCGGCGATCGCTGGGCCGAGGCCTTCAAAGCCCTCGTCGGCCAGGGTGCGGTGACGGCGCTGGTCAAGGAGCTGGCCCAGCAAGGCGGCCTGAGCCACATCGACAGTGCGGCCTCGCCGCCGTGCTGGCACCTGGTGGTGGAGCGTGATTCGCTGCGCAACCCGGCGCTGGCCGACAAGCTGGCTGCCGCGCTGTCGGTGCTGCTCGGCCACGCGGTGGTCTTGCGCGTGCTGCCGGGCACGCCCGGCGACAGCCCGGCGCTGCGCGAGGCCGCCGAACGGCAGCGCCGCCAAGAAGCGGCCGAAGCCGTCATCCAGCAAGACCCGGTGGTGCGCGAGCTGCTGCAACAGTTCAAGGGCGCGCGCATCGTGCCGGGCTCGATCAAACCCGTCTGAACCGACACCGAGAGAAAAGGATCCGCCATGATGAAAGGCCAACTCGCCGGCTTGATGAAACAAGCCCAGGCCATGCAGGACAACATGAAGAAGGCGCAGGACGAGCTGGCGCTGCTGGAGGTCGAAGGCCAGTCGGGCGCCGGCCTGGTGAAAGTCACGATGAGCTGCAAGCACGACGTCAAGCGCATCGTTATCGATCCCAGCCTGCTGGCCGAGGACAAGGACATGCTCGAAGACCTGGTGGCTGCGGCCTTCAACGACGCCGTGCGCCGAGCCGAAGAGGTGAGCACCGCCAAGATGGGCAAGCTCACCGCCGGCATGCCCTTGCCGCCGGGCATGAAGCTCCCGTTCTGAACGGCTGCCGGTGGCCGAACCCGCACTGGATGGGCTGATCGACGCGCTGCGCCGCCTGCCCGGCGTGGGCGTGAAGTCGGCGCAGCGCATGGCCTTTCACCTGCTGCAGCACGACCGCGAAGGGGCGCGCCGGCTCGCCGGTGCACTCACCGACAGCATGCAGCGCATGCGCCATTGCCAGCGCTGCCACACCTTCACCGAAGGCGAGGTCTGCAGCACCTGCGTCAACCCGCAACGCGACGCGCGCCAGCTCTGCGTGGTAGAGACACCAGCCGACCAGGCAGCACTCGAGCGCAGCGCCAGCTACAAGGGGCTGTACTTCGTGCTCATGGGACGCATCAGCCCCTTGCAGGGCGTGGGGCCGGCCGATGTCGGGGCCCATCAACTGCTCGAACGCGCCAGCGACGGTGTCGTGCAGGAGGTCATCCTGGCCACCGGCTTCACCGCCGAGGGCGAGGTCACGGCGCACGCGTTGGCCCAGGCGCTGCGCGCGCGCGGGCTCAAGGTCACGCGGCTGGCGCGCGGCGTGCCGGCCGGCAGTGAACTCGAATACGTCGACCTGTCGACCATCGCCCACGCCATGGGCGACCGCAAGTAGCCGGCCTGGCTGTCAGTCCGCCACCGCGGCGCGGTAGGCGTGCCACGAGGCGTGGCCGATCAGCGGCCCCACCAGCAGCAGGCCGGCAAACCAGGGCAGCAGGGCCAGCGTCACCAGCACCGTGATGAGGGCGCCCCACTCGAGCATCACCGCAGTCTGCGTCAGCACCAGCCGCAGGCTGGTCAGCCCGGCGGTGATGGCGTCGGTCTGGCGGTGCAGGATCATCGGGATCGAGATCACGCTGATGCTGTAGATCAGCGCCGCGAACACTGCGCCCACGCCGGCCCAGGCGGCGATGAAGGGCAGGTTGTCGGGCGCCAGCAGGGCCAGCAGCGAACCCTTGAAGTCGGGCATGCCGTCGAAGCTGACGGCAAAGACCACCAGCGTGGCGCGGCCCCACAGCATCTCCAGCACCAGCAGCACGAAGCCGAAGATCGCCAGTTGCGAGGTGCGCGTGTCCCAGGCCATGAGCGAGTCGCCGAAGTCGGGTCGCTCGCCGTTCTCGAGCCGCTGGCTCACGCGGTACAGGCCGAGGCACAGGAAAGGCCCCATCAGCAGGAAGCCGGCCGACAGCGCCAGCGTGTAGGCGGGCGCGTTCTCGTAGACCTTGAGCAGCGCCCAGCCCATGACCATGAAGCAGGCGCCGTAGAACAGGCCGATGGCCGGCGCGCGCCGGAAGTCGCGCGCCCCCAGCACCAGCCAGCGCAGCGGGTCGCGCAGACCCAGGGGCCGCAGCGTGATCGGGGGTGGCGCGAGGCCAGCGTCTTGCACGGGCGCCAGCCTGCCTTCAGTGCGCGGTGGCTGACTTGACGCGCATCAAGCCTTGGCCCGTCGCACGCGCAGGATCTCGTCGAGCACGAGGCACACCGCGCCCAGCGTGATGGCGCTGTCGGCGAGGTTGAAGCTCGGGAAGTAGCCGCCCTGGAACAGCGGCTCGAGCCAGGCGAAGCGGAACTGCAGGAAGTCGACGACGTGGCCGTGCAGCAGGCGGTCGACGACGTTGCCCAGGGCGCCGCCCATGATCATGCTGACGGCGAAGCAGAAGAGCTTTTGCGTCGGGTGGCTGCGCAGCATCCAGACGATGAAGCCCGAGGCCACGACACCCAGGCCGGCGAAGAACCAGCGCTGCCAGCCGGCCGCGTCGGCGAGGAAGGAAAACGCCGCGCCCTTGTTGTGCGCGCGCACGAGGTTGAACCAGCCGGTGACCGGGCGCGAATCGCCGAGCTGGAAGTGGCCCACGATCAGCGTCTTGGTGACCTGGTCGGCCAGCATCACGATCGCCGCCAGGCCGAGCCAGAACCACAGGCTCGGGCCGCCGGAGTTGCCGCGCGCCGCCACGCTCAGGCCACGGTGCGGGTTTCGCCCGCACCGCCGAGGTTGGCGACGCAGCGGCCGCAGATCGTGGCCTGGGCGGCGTCGCTGCCGACGTCGTCGCGCCAGTGCCAGCAGCGCTCGCACTTGGTGGCGGTGCTGGCAGTCACGGCGATCTGCAGCGCGTCGCCCTGGCGCAATTCAGCCACCGAGGTGATGAAGACGAACTTCAAGCCGTCGCCCAGTGTCGCCAACAGCGCGTGGTCGGCCGCCGGCACGGTGAGGACAACGTTGGCCTGCAGCGACGCGCCCACGCCGCCCGCAGCACGCAGTGCTTCGATGTCCTTGTTGACGGCGTCACGCAGTTCGCACACACGCGTCCACTTGTCCAGCAGCGCGCGGTCGGGGGCGTCGAAAGTTGAGAAGGTTTGAGTGAAGATCGAGTCACCGCCATCCAACACCTTCCACGCCTCTTCGGCCGTGAAGCTGAGAAACGGCGCCATCCAGCGCAGCATCGCGTGCGCGATGTGCCACAGCGCGGTCTGCGCGCTGCGCCGCGCATGCGAATTCGGCGCCGTGGTGTAGAGGCGGTCCTTCAGCACGTCGAGGTAGAAGGCGCCCAGGTCTTCGGTGCAAAAGACCTGCAGCTTGGACACCACGGGGTGGAATTCGAAGACCTCGAAGTGCATCAACAAATCGGCCTGCAATTCGGCCGCGCGGCTCAGCGCCCAGCGGTCGATTTCCAGCATCCGGGCCACCGGCACGGCGTGCTGCGTGGCGTCGAAGTCGCTGGTGTTGGCCAGCAGGAAGCGCAGTGTGTTGCGAATGCGGCGGTAGCTGTCCACCACGCGCGCCAGGATGGTGTCGTCGATGGACAGGTCGCCCGAATAGTCGGTGGCCGCAGCCCACAGGCGGATGATCTCTGCACCCAGCGTGCTGGTGATCTTGCGCATCTCGACGAAGTTTCCGAGACTCTTGCTCATCTTGCGGCCCTGGCCGTCGACGGTGAAGCCGTGGGTCAGCAGGCCGCGGTACGGTGCGCGGCCTTCGAGCGCGCAACCCAGCAGCAAAGAGGAGTGGAACCAGCCGCGGTGCTGGTCGTGGCCTTCGAGGTAGAGGTCGGCTTCGGGGCCGGTCTTGTGGTGGCCTGGATTGTCGTCCGTGCCTTGGTGCGATCCGCGCAGCACATGGCTGAAGGTACTGCCGGAGTCGAACCACACGTCCAGGATGTCGGTGCTTTTGGCGTAAAGCTCTGCGTCAGGTCCCAGCCAGGTGGCGGGGTCGAGCTGGCTCCAGGCCTCGACGCCGCCTTCTGCCACCAGCGCCACCGCGCGGTCCATCAGCGCCAGCGTGTCGGGGTGCAGTTCGCCGCTGACCTTGTGCAGGAAGTAAGGCAGTGGCACGCCCCAGTTGCGCTGCCGGCTGATACACCAGTCGGGCCGGCCGGCGATCATGTCGCGCAGGCGGGCACGGCCGTTGTCGGGGTAGAACGCGGTGTCCTCGATGGCCTTCAGCGCCGTCTGTCGCAGGGTGCCGGGCGCCTTGTCGACCGTGAACACACCGTCGCCTTCGTCCATGCGCACAAACCATTGCGCGGCGGCGCGGTACACCACCGGCGTCTTGTGGCGCCAGCAATGCGGGTAGCTGTGTTCCAGTTTCGAACTCGCCAGCAAGCGGTCGCTCTGGCCCAGCACTTCGACGATGCGCGGGTTGGCCTTCCAGATGTGCATGCCGCCAAAGAGCGGCAGCGCAGCCTCATAGACGCCGTCGCCCTGGACCGGGTTGAGGATGTCGTCGTGCGTCATGCCATGTGCCAGGCAAGAGTTGAAGTCCTCCACGCCATAGGCTGGCGCCGAGTGCACGATGCCGGTGCCGTCTTCGGCTGTGGCGTAGTCGGCCAGGTAGACGGGACTCAGGCGGCGGTAGCCTTCGTGCGTGTCGGCCAGCGGGTGGTGGAAGGCCATGCCTTCGAGCTTTTCACCGAGCGCGGTGGCGAGTACCGTACCCGTCAGCCCGTAGCGCGCCAGGCACTTCTCCACCAGCGCTTCGGCCAGCAGCAAGAGGCCGCGGTCGGTATCTACCAGCGCGTAGACCAGCGCCGGGTTGAGGTTGAGCGCCTGGTTGGCCGGCAGCGTCCATGGCGTTGTGGTCCAGATGACGGCAAAGGCGCGCTTGCTCAAGGCCGGCAAGCCGAAGGCAGCGGCGAGTGCCGAAAGGTCGGCGGCGGGGAACGCGACATCCACCGTCGGCGAAGCTTTGTCGGCGTACTCGATCTCGAATTCCGCCAGCGAAGAACCGCAGTCGAAGCACCAGTACACCGGCTTGGCGCCACGGTAGACGTAGCCGCGCTCCATCAGGCGCTTGAGCACGCGGATTTCGCCCGACTCATTCGCGCGGTCCATGGTGCGGTAGGGGCGGTCCCATTCGCCCAGCACGCCCAGGCGCTGGAAATCGGCCATCTGCTGCGCGATCTGCTCGCCTGCGTAGGCGCGGCTCAGGGCCTGCACTTTGTCGCGCGGCAGGCCGCGGCCGTGGGTCTTTTCGATCTGGTTTTCAATGGGCAGGCCGTGGCAGTCCCAGCCCGGCACGTAGTGCGCATCGAAGCCCGCCAACTGCTTGGACTTGACGACCATGTCCTTCAGGATCTTGCCGAAGCCGTGGCCGATGTGCAGCGTGCCGTTGGCATAGGGCGGGCCGTCGTGCAGCACGAACAGCGGCGCGCCGTGGCGCGCCACGCGCAAGCGCTTGTAGAGGCCGCCGTCGTTCCAGGCCTTGATCCAGCCCGGCTCGCGCTTGGGCAGGTCGCCGCGCATCGGGAAGGGCGTGTCGGGCAGGTTGAGGGTGCTGCGGTAGTCCGTCGGGGTGTTCATGGCGTCTTGGGGCCGACTGGCAGGGCCGAGGCGGCGAATCAGGGCGGTGGCAAGGGTGGGCGCCCGGCCGGGCGCCCGCGGTGCGCGCGCCCGGCAGCCAGGCCCGGGCCACGCGCTTCAGGCCACCTTCAGGTGGCCGCCCCAATAATTCGGTCGCGCGTGCACTGCCGGCGCGTGGCAGCATGCCAACGCACCCTCGCCTTGGAAGCAGATTGGAAGTGCCGGAACCTGTACATGACCTCAATTCTACCGACGCAGCCGACTCGTGACTCTGATGATCGCAGTTTTCAGGCGCTCACGAGGCAGCGCCCAAGGCGTGCCAAAGCGCGATCGGCAAACGCCGGCACGGACTCACTGGCGTACCTTCGTGCAGCGCACAGCGGTACTGGCCTTGGAGGCGGCCCGGCGGCTCATCAGGCAAGCTCCGTGCTTCGCACTGCGCTATTCGCCTTGAGGGCGGCCCGGCGGCCCGGCGGCTCATCAGGCGCCCTGCCTGGGAGCCGGACGGTCGGCAACGCGACTCAGCGCCCGGCCCACCAGCGCCGCGCTGCGTCGGTGTCGCGCGCGATGCCGGCGCGCAGCGCCTCGAGCCCGTCGTACTTGAGCTCGTCGTGCAGCTTGTGCAGCAGGTCGACACGCACGCAGCGGCCGTAGGCGCCTTCGGTGGCCAGCGCGGTCGGCCACTGCAGGCAATGGACTTCGAGCAGCACGCGGCCGGCGTCCTCCACCGTGGGCCGCACGCCCAGGCTGGCCACGCCCGGCACCGCGTGCTGCGCCAGGCCGTGGACCTGGACCACGAAGATGCCGCTGGCGGCCGGGCGGGGATGGCCGAAGCGCAGGTTGAGGGTGCGAAAGCCGAGTTCGCGGCCGAGCTTGCGGCCATGCACGACGTGGCCGCTGATGCTGTAGGGGCGGCCGAGCAGGGCTGCGGCGCGCGGCAGGTCGCCTTCGGCCAGCGCCTGGCGCACCGCGGAACTCGACACGCGTTGGCCGTGCACCTCGTAGCTCATCATGCGCGCGACGTCGAAGCCGAGCTCCCTGCCCAGCGCAGCGCCGGCGGCGTCGAGCATGGCGTAGTTGCCCGCCCGCCGGGCACCGAAGTTGAAGTCGTCGCCGACCAGCACGTAGCGCGCGTGCAGGCCGCGCACCAGCACGTCGTCGATGAAGGCCTGCGGCGTCATGGCGGCGAAGCGCTCATCGAAACGCACCACCACGGCATGGTCGATGTTGCAGCGCTCCAGTTCGGCCAGCTTGTCGCGCAGCGTGGCCACGCGCACGGGCGCCGCCTCGGGCCGTCCGGCCAGGCGCGCGAAGTGGTCGCGCGGGTGCGGCTCGAAAGTCATCACGCACGAAGGCACGTCGCGGTGGCGGGCTTCGCTGGTCAGCAGCGCCAGCATGGCCTGGTGGCCGCGGTGCACGCCGTCGAAGTTGCCGATCGTCACGGCGCAGTCCGGCACGCCCAGGTTGAAGCCGCGGTGGATGCGCATGGCTCAGCCGGGCGGCAGGTGCAGCAGGCGGCGGTACAAGGCCAGGTACTCGTCGGCGGCGCGGTCGGCATCGAAACGTGCCGCGTGCTCACGGATGACCTGCGCGCGGCCGTGCTCGCTGGCGTGGCGCCGCAATCCCTGTTCCACCACGCGGCGCATGGCGGCCGGCGCGAAGTCGTCGAAGTAGTCAGCCGCGTCGCCGCCGATTTCGGGCAGGCTGGTCAGGCGCGACAGGAAGACCGGAACGCCGAACTGCATGGCTTCGATGGGCGGCAGGCCGAAGCCTTCGGTTAGCGAAGGAAACAGGAAGCCCGAGCAGTGCGAGAACGCCCAGGCCTTCTGCGCATCGCTGATGCTGAAGTGGAACTGCACATTGGGCAGCTGCACGCTGTCGCGCAAGGCGCGCGAGTCACCGCCGTCGGGGCCGCACATCACGAAGGTCATCTCCTGCCAGTGGCGCGCCAGCTCGATGATGGCGCCCGGATTCTTCGACGGCGACATGCGGCTGAGGTGAAACAGGAACGGTTTCGGGTCACGCATTGGCCAACCAGGCAGCGGCTCTTGCACCGCGCTGGAGAAGGGGCGGGCGCCGCGCAGGATCACCTCCATGCGGCCGCTCCAGCCCAGATGGCGACGCACGTCTGCGGCGGTGTGCTGGCTGATGGCCACCACCAGATCGGTGCGCCGCATCAGCGCCCGCGTGCGGCGGTGGTGGCGCCAGGTCGACCAGCCGTTGCGCCCGTACAGGTAGTTGAGGTCGTGCACCGTCACCAGGCGAAGCCCCGTCCCGGCCGGCGGCAGTGTCTTGTTGAGCTGGTGCAGCGAATGCCAGATGTCGTAGTGTTGTGGCCGCGTGTGCTGCCAGCGCTGCCAGCGCTTGACCGGCAGGTAGCCCACGTCGGGCCCGAACAGGCCCACGTGCTGCTGCAGCAGATGGAAGTCGAACTGCACCTTGTCGCGGGTTCGCCAATCCTTGGCGATGCGCGCCACCGCCTGCCCGGTCTGCAGCGCGAACTCTCCGAGGCCGTCGTGCAGATTGCCGATGTTGCCCAGACTGATGCCGATGCGGCGTGGCGGTGTGTCGGTCATGGGCGGGCAGTGTAGCCAGCCGCAGGCCCGGGCCCGCAACGGAAGGCCTGCAGCTGCCTGGCTGCCTCCATCAGGCTGTGCACCCGCATCGCGCCCGCGGGCAGGTCGGCGGCCGCTGCGGTGCCTTGCAGCAGCATGTTCAACCCCAGGCCGGCAGCCAGCCCGGCCTGAATGTCGGTGAGCTTGTCGCCCACCAGGGCTGAAGCCGGCAAGTCCAGACCCAGTTCACTGCGCGCCGCCAGCAACATGCCAGGGTGCGGCTTGCGCAGCGGCGAATCGACGCGGTACGCCCCTACTGCCTCGGTCGGATGGGTGGGGCAGTGATAGACGCGGTCGATGACGGCACCGGCCTGGGCAAACCGCTCACACATCCAGCGCGTGAGCGCAGCGAAGTCGGCTTCAGAGTACAGACCGCGGCCGATGCCGGCCTGGTTGGTGACCACCACCACACGCATCTGCAAGGCCTGCGCGGCGCGGGCCAAAGCGAAGATGCCGGGCATGAACTCGAAGTCGGCGACGCGGTGGACGTAGCCGTGGTCGACGTTGATGACGCCGTCCCGATCGAGGAAGAGCGCCGGCTTCAGGTCCATCGTGCCAGTTCGGTCTGCGCGCGTTGATAGTCCTCGGGCACTCCGATGTCGATGAACGAGCCGGTGCAGTGGAACAACGCCACGTCCAGCTCGCTCAGCTTGGGCAGCAGGAGGTCGGACTCGAAAGAAAAGGCAGCTGGCAGCCCGCGACCTTCCAGCCATCCGACGGGCAAGACGTAGTGGCCCGAGTTGATCCAGCCGGGCCCTGCCTGACCCTTCTCGGTAAAACCCGTCAGGCGGCCCTGATCGATATCCAGACGGCCGTAGCGCGAGGTATCGGGCACCTCGCAGGCGACCAGCAAAGGCCGTTGCACCTCGGCCCAGCGCGCCCACAGCGCCTGCAGATCCAGGTCGAGCAGCGTGTCGCCGTTGACCACCAGGGCGGCCGGGCCCTGGCATCGGCCCAGCCCGCGCCGCATGGCGCCCCCGGTGCCCAGGGGTTGATCCTCGATCTCGTAGGCGAGTTCGAGGTCGCCAAAACGCGAGCCGAAATGCCGCACGATGATCTCGGCCCGGTAGCCCAGCGACAGCACCGCACGGCGCAGGCCCTTGCTGCGCAGGGCGCCCAGCAGCAATTCAAGAAACGGCCGGCCACAGACCGGGGCCATGGGCTTGGGCAGGTCGGGCACCACGGCGGCCAGCCGGGTGCCGAAGCCACCGGCAAGGATCAATGCATCCATCAAGCCGGTGGCGTGAACAGCGCGCTCTCGATCAGGCCGCACAGGATGTGGCCCAGCACCAGGTGTCCTTCCTGGATCTTGGGTGTGTCGGCCGAGGGCACGGCCAGCAGGTGATCGCACCACTCGTGCATGGGCCCGGCGCGGTTGCCCGTGAAGCCCACCGTGCAGACACCGGCGGTGCGCGCCGTCTGCAGCGCACGCACGATGTTGGGCGAGCTGCCAGAGGTGGAGTAGGCGATGAACACGTCGCCACGCCGGCCCAGTGCCTGCAGCTGGCGCGCGAACAGCTGCTCGTAGCCGTAGTCGTTGCCAATGGCCGTGAGGATGGACGTGTCGGTGGTCAAGGCCACGGCGGCCAGGCCCGGGCGGTCGAAGGCGAAGCGGCTGACCAGCTCGCCGGCGATGTGCTGCGCGTCGGCGGCACTGCCGCCATTGCCGGCCAGCAGCACCTTGCCGCCCTGGCGCAGGCATTCGATGCAGGCCTGGGCGGCGGATTGCAGCGCAGTGCGCAGCGCGGTGTCGCCGTGCATCGCGGCCATGATGGCCTGGGCCTGCAGGATCTGCTCGCCGATGGTGTGTTGCATCAGACTCTCCACGCTTGCGCGCCATGCTGGGTGAAATGGCAGTTGCTGACCTGGCCGTCGAAGCGCTCGAGGGCACGCACCACCTGCATCCGGTGCTCTGGGGGCATGAAGAAAAGCATGAAGCCACCGCCGCCGGCGCCGGAGACCTTGCCCGCGCTGGCCCCGGCCTGCAGCGCGGCGTCGTAGATGCCGTTGATGAGCGGGTTGCTGACCACCGATGAAGTCGCCTTCTTGCTGGCCCAGCCCTGCTGCAAGGAGGCCACGATGCCCTGCAGGTCCCCTTTCAGCAGACACTCTTTCATGGTCTGTGCTTCATGCTTCAGTCCGTGCATGGCCTCGAGCGCGTCGGCGCGGCCGGCGGCGATACCGCTGCTCTGGTCGGAGATGATGCGCGCCGACTCGCGCGACACCCCGGTGTAGAAAAGCACGATCGAGGCTTCCAGCTCCGACAGCACCCAGGACTTGACGCGCAGGGGGTTCACCAGCGTGCGTTCATGGGCATAGAACTCCATGTAGTTGAAGCCCCCGAAGGCCGCCGAGTACTGGTCCTGCCTGCCACCGGCCAGACCGCATTCCACGCGTTCGATGCGAAAGGCCAGTTGCGCCACGGCGTAGTCGTCGAGCGCGAGGTTCCAGAGTTCGTCGTAGGCGCGCACCATGGCCACCACCAGCGTCGACGACGCACCCAGCCCCGAGCCCACCGGTGCGTCGCAGAAGGTCGTGACCTGCAATGATTCGCGCCTGCCGCTACGGTACTCATCGCTCATGACGCGGTGCACGGCACGGTGCAGCGCCAAGGGTCCGGGGCCGGCCAGCGGCGCGTCGGCGGGCAGGTCCAGGGTCTGCTGCTGGTCGGTGGCATGCAGCTGCAGGCGCGGTTGATCGAGGGTGCGTATCACCGCATAGGCGTAGCGGTCGATGGTGGCATTCAGCACCAGGCCACCGAACTCGTCGCAATACGGCGACACGTCGGTCCCCCCGCCGGCCAGGCCCAAGCGCAGGGGAGCGCGCGCGCGGATGACGGTCATGGGCTGGGCCGGGCGTGAGTTTTCAAGAGCGCGCAGTGTAGTCAATGCGCCGATCGCCCCCAGCGCTGCTCACCCTGTGGCTGGCACAATCATCGGCATGAGCCGTCTTGCACTCGCCCAGGTGACCTTGTGTGCCGTGGACGCGCGTGCTCCTGCGCTGGCCGCGCAGTCCTTGCTGCAGTCGATGCGGCACGTCGACTTCGGTCGCGTCTACCTCTTCACCCACGGCTGGTTGCCAGCGGTGGTGTTGCCAGGCATCGACATCGTCGACATCGGCCCCATTCGTTCCAGCGCCGAGTACTCCAACTTCGTGATGCGCCAGCTGCCCGGCTACATCCGCACCTCGCACGCGCTCATCACGCAGTGGGACGGCTTCGTCACCCACCCCGAAGCCTGGACCGACGAGTTCCTGGTCTACGACTACATCGGCGCCGTCTGGCCCGAAGAGCCCGAAGGCCGCAACGTCGGCAACGGGGGTTTTTCGCTGCGCTCGCGCCGTTTCCTGGCTGCCGGGCTGGACTCGCGCATCGCTCAGGAGCACCCGGAGGACGAGGTGCTGTGCCGCAGCCAGCGCCCCTTCCTGGAGCAGAATCACGGCGTGCGCTTTGCGCCGGCCCGCCTGGCGCGCCGCTTTGCCTTTGAGAACGAGCGCCCGGGCGGCATCACCTTCGGCTTCCACGGTCCCTACAACCTGCCGGGCGCGCTCGATGAGGCGACCCTCGCCGAATGGCTGCAGCGCCTGCCCGACGGGTTCTTTCTCAGCCGCGATGCGCGTCGCCTGGCGCGCGCGCTGCTGCTGCGCCGCATGCCGCATGTGGCGCAGCAGTTGCTGCGCCGGCGCCTGGCCGCTGGCAGCACCGACCCCAAGACGCGGCTGCTCGGCGCGGCAGCGTCGATCCTGCAGCTGCTGGCTCCGCGCGCCTCCTAACGGCGCGCCACCGGGAGGTAGCGGCGCTGCCAACTCGGCCTGAGGGCGACGATGGCAGCGGCCGCGCGCTGCGGCAGTGCAGCCAGCAGCGCCAGCCCGAACCCGCCGACCGCACAGCACTGTCGCAACTCGGGCTGGTCTTGCAGGGCCTGGCGACTGAACTTGCCGGCGGCCCGCAGCACGAGCAGGTGCTTGGTCGACAGCACACCCGTCTGGCGCGCGTGCGATCGCAGCACCGGGCCGATGGCCAGGCCGCCGAAGGCGCCGCGATGGCTTGAGATGACGCGGTGCCAATCGCCGGCCCAGATGCTCAGCGCGGCGTCGAGCCAGTAGCTCTGGGTCTTGCGCGGGTGGTTGCTGACAACCTCGCTGCCGATCCAGGTCGCGCTGGCCTGGTGCGGCACCGCCAGGAAGCCGAGCGTGAAGCTGAGCTGCGGGAAGTTGGCCACCGGCACGTGCGCTGGGTCGGAGCGCCACCAGTCGATGACGCGGCGGCCGTACACGGTGGCGCCGGTGTAGCTCAAGTCCCAGGCGCGTTCGGCCATGAAGCGGCGCAGCGCTGCATCGCCCAGGTGCTCCAGCGTTGCCGGCGCCGCGCCGCCGCGGCTCTTGACGAAGATGAAGTCCTGCTCGCCCAGCCGGGAGTGCACGGCGCGCAGCCCGGCGTCGTCGAGCTGCGAACCGTCGCCCAGCAGCCAGACGAAGTCGGTCGGTGGCGTCGTCAACGCCAGCACCAGGTTCGCATCGTGTCGCAGCGCCGGCCGGTTGTGCCGGTAGTGCAAATCCAGCCGCGTGCTAGAGGCCAGCCGCTTGATGACGCCGGCGGTGGCTTCGTCGGCGCTGTCGTCGAAGACGTAGACGGCAATGCCGAGCTGCTCCAGCGTCGGCGCCATCAGCCGCAGGTTGTCTTCCAGGATCTCGGCACGCTGGTAGGTGGGGATGGCCAGGGCCAGCGACTTAACGGGCATGCGCCAGGCCCAGCGAGCGACAGAAGTCCGCCAGGCCCAGGCGCAGCGGCCGCGGCTGCCAGGGGATGGCAGCGGCCAGCGCCGTGGTGTCGAGCACGATCGACTTCACGTCCACGCCGCGGGCAGCGCGGTAGTCGACCTGCAGCGGGCGACCCGTGACCTCGCGCACCAGGGCCAGCACCTCGTTGAGCGAGTGGCCGACACCGCTGCCGATGTTGAGCGTCTGGTTGACGATGCCGCGTTCCACCAGCGACACCACCGCGCCAGTGAGGTCGTGTACATCGAGGTAGTCGCGCACCACGCTGCCGTCGCCCCAGACCTGCAGCGCCTGGCCGCTGAGCAGGCGGCCCAGCGCCACCGCGATCAGGCCCTGCGCACCCTGCAGGCGCTGGTGGCGTCCATAGGGATTGGAGGGGCGCAGCAGCAGGTACTGCAGGCCGTGCATGCGGTGGCACAGCTGTGCATACGCTTCCAGCATCACCTTGCTGAAGCCGTAGTAGCTCTTCGGTGCCAGGGGGTGATCCTCGCGCACGCGCTGCTCGCCTGCGTCGCCATACACGGTGCCACCGGACGACACCAGCACGAAGCGCATGCCGGCGCGGGCACAGTGCTCCATGAGCCGGAAGCTGGGCTCGATGACCTCGCGTTGCTCGCGCGCAAAGTCCTCGGCGCTGCTGGACGGCAGCAGCCCGCAGGTGAGGTGGACCAGCACCTCGCTGCCTTGCTGCTGCATCAGGCCGCTCAATGCAGCCTGGTCCGACAGGTCCAGGCAGTGGTGCATGTCCGCGGCAGCGCGGCTGGCGCGGTCGACCACGGTCACGGCATGGCCAGCGGCTTCGAAGCCGGCGCGCAGGTTGCGGCCCAGGAAACCGGCGCCGCCGAGGATCAGCACGCGGCTCATGGCGCAGCCGCCGCAGCGGCCGTAGCGGCCGTAGCGGCACTCGCAAACCAGGGCTGCGCCAGACTCACGCGAGGCGACGACGCGAGACTGAAATCGGCCGGCTCGAGCGACAGCTGCGGGCTGTAGGCCGGGTCAAAATCGAGTGCCGGGCCCCAGCGCCGGCGCAGCCGAAGCAGGTCGGGCGAAGGCTCGCGCGCGGCCGCCGGGCGCGCTGGATCGGCGCGCGCCGCGGCGTGCAACAGCACCGGTGCATGGGCCGCCCACACGGTGCGCAGACCGCAGGCCTGGGTGCGCAGGCACAGATCGACGGCCGCCAGATCCGCGTCCGCGTACTGGGCGTCGAAAGCACCTGCGGCCTCGAAGGCCTGGCGCCGCACGACGAGGCAGGCCGCACCCACCGCAGCCAGGTTCTGGTTGAGCACGGCGCGGCTGCGGTAGCCGTGGCCGCCGGCGCCGACATCGCGAAAGTCCAGCGGCCGTGCAGCGCCGTCGCCCACGACCCAGCCGCCATGGAGCAGGCGCTGGTCGCTCGCCCGCAGCTTGGCGCCCACTCCACCGGTGGCGGAGCGTGCGGCCAGCGTCGGCAGCTCGGCCTGGGCGTCGTCCGATGCCCATTCGACGCGGCTGTCGACAAAGCCGAGCCAGGTGGCCTGGCTCTTCGACGCGGCGCGGTTGCGGCGCTCGGCCGCCGTCCCGTCTGCGCCCACCCGGCAGGGCACGACGCGAGCGTCGGCCGGCTCGGCGTCGAGCCATGCCAGGGTGGCGCGGTCGGTCTGGCCGCTGACGCTGATCAGCACCTCCAGCTCGCCGCCGACGGACTGCCGCAGCAGCGACCGCAGGCAGCGGGCCAGGGCTTCGGGGCCGTGCTCCGAATCCACCACCAGGCACACGCTGCCCGCTGGCAACGGGTGGCGCACGCGGTAGCCGCCGCCGGCGGCGGCTTCGGCCCGCGCGGCCTGGCCGCGGCGATCGAGATGCTGCTGCAGCGCCCGGCGCCCGGCTTCGCTGATGTAGGGCTTGACGTCGTCACCGGCAGCGCTGCTGCCGCGGTGCTGGCGCCAGTGGTAGAGCACGTGCGGGATGTGCACGACCTGATCGTCGCGCGCCTGCTCCAGGCAGCGCAGGGCCAGGTCGTAGTCCTGCGCGCCTTCGAACCCGGGCCGGAAGCCGCCGACGCTGCGCACCAGCGCCGATTGGTAGACGCCCAGGTGGCACACCAGGTTCTGCGATCGCATCAGCTCCGGGTTCCAGTCGGGCTTGAAGTTGGGCGACTGGCGCTGGCCGTCGAAGCGCAGCACGTCTTCGTCGGAGTACAGCACCCGCGTGGCTGGAAGATGCGCGATGACTTCGGCGTTGAGCAGCAGCGCATGCGGCGGCAGCACGTCGTCGTGATCGAGCAGGGCGACGAACTCGCCCGCGGCCACGTCCAGGGCCGACTGGCTGGCGTGGGCAATGTGGCCGTTGCTGGCGCGAAAGACGACGCGGATGCGCGCATCGCTGTCGGCCGCGGCCTGCAGCAGCGGCCGCACCGCGGGGTCGGTGGAGCAGTCGTCGGCGATGCACAGCTGCCAGTGCGGATAGATCTGCTCGCGCACCGAGGCGATGGCTTGGGCCAGCCACTGCGGCTCCGGGTTGTAGACCGGCATCAGCACCGAGATCAGCGGGCGTGACGGCAGCGCGGCCAGGCGGCGCTGCAGTGCCTGCAGCACGGCTTGATCGAGCGTGTCGTGGCGGCGGATCCATTCGGCATAGGTCAGTCCAGCGCCGGCATGACGCCGCTCCAGCCGCCGCCGATTGGCCGCGCGAGCGGCCTGGGCGAGGGTGTTGAGCAGACGCAGCATGGCGCGGATTCTGTCGTGAAACCGCGCCCGGCCTGCGCGCCAGGCGTTCAGCCCGGCGCGACGACGGGTGGGGTCGAGCCGAGGGCCGTGCGCTCCTGCACTGTGAGCCAGCGCCAGTCGCCTGGCTCGAGGTCGCTCGGCAGTTCGAGCGCGCCGAACGCCGCGCGGTGCAGCGCTTCGACCCGATTGCCCACCGCGGCCACCATGCGCTTGACCTGGTGGTAGCGGCCGTCGGTGAGCGTCAGGCGCAGCAGGTGCTGGCCTTCGGCCTGGCAGGCGGCGGCGCGCACCGCGCCGGGGCCGTCGTGCAGCACCACGCCGGCCAGCAGGGCCGCCACCTGCGCTTTGTCGATGGCGTGGCGCGTGGTGGCCAGGTAGACCTTGGGCACGTGGCGCCGCGGATGCGCCAGGCGGTGGATCAGCGCGCCCTGGTCGGTGAGCAGCAGCAGGCCCGTGGTGTCATGGTCGAGCCGGCCCACCGGCTGCACACCGCGCCGGCGCAGCGGCGCCGGCAGCAGGTCGAGCACCCCCGGATGGTCGCGCGGTTGGCGCGAGCATTCGTAGCCCGCCGGCTTGTGCAACATGAGCAGCGCCTCGGCCTGGTACTGCCAAGGCTGGCCCTGGACGGTGAAGCCCAGGCCCTCGGCCGGCAGGTCGGCAGCCGCGTCGAGCACCGTGCGCCCCTGCACCTGCACCAGGCCCGCGCTCACGAGGTCGGCGCACTCGCAGCGGCTGCCAAAGCCTTGGGTGAAGAGCAGGTCGGCCAGTCTCATGCCGTCCAGTGTCGCACCGCCCCCGAGCCGCCCGCTGGCTTGCGGGTTGCCCCGGGTTTCGCGCTGGCAGGCAGCGTCACAAGATCGAGCCATCGACGCAGTTTGAGGGCTTCACATGGCCATGCACACCCTGGGGCACGCACCGAGGACATCGCGCTTCGTCCACTGGGGCTTGTTGGCTCTGCTGCTGGCGGCCTGCGGCGGCAACGACGTTGGCGACCCGGTTGCCGACAACGCCTGCCTGCAGTACAGCGCCTCGGGCGCGGTCTACGACCCGGGCACGCCGGGCGCCAATGGCGCGCCCGAGATTGCCACCGGATTTGCCACCAAGAAGACCGCCTTCTCGCGCAGCTTCATGGTCGTGGCGGCCAACCCGCTGGCCACCAAGGCCGGCTGTGAGGTGCTCAGGAAAGGCGGCACGGCGATCGACGCGGCGATCGCCACGCAGATGGTGCTCAACCTCGTCGAGCCGCAGTCCAGCGGCATCGGCGGCGGCGCCTTCATGCTGAGCTACGACCGCAAGACCGGCGCCGTCACGGCCTACGATGGCCGCGAAACGGCGCCCGCCGCCGCCACCGAAAACTACTTGCGCTGGATCAGCTCCACGCAGCAGACGACCCCCTTGCCCAATGCGCGCAGCAGCGGGCGCTCGATCGGCACCCCCGGCGTGCTGCACATGCTCGACACGGCGCACCGCGACGGCGGCAAGCTGGCCTGGAAGGAACTGTTCGACCCCGCCATCAAGATCGCTACCGAGGGCTTCA
>JANMVM010000128.1:0-2889 GCA_031392695.1 Rubrivivax sp. | reverse complement strand
GAGGCCTTCCAGGTCGGCATAGACAAAGCCCAGCAGTTGCTGCTGCGCCACCAGCGGCGCGACGAGACAGCCGCGCTGGTCGATTTCTTCGGCGCACCGCTGCCCGTCAGGGCCGTCGACGAATTCAGGGCCGTGGCGCAGCGTGGTCTGGCGCGTGCGCCGGGCTTCATCCAGCCACGGCGTGATGGCCTGCAGCAGCGCATCGGGCATTTCGCCTTCGGGCACCTGCGCGCCGGCAATGTGCTGGCCATCAGCCGCTTGCAGCACCAGCAGCACACGCCGCGCGCCCAGCAGTTCTGCCACCTCTTCGATCAGGAAGGCGTGCAACGCGGTGCTGCTGGTCTGTTCGTTCAGGCGCAGGCCGGTGTCCACCAGGCGCTGCACGGTCTCTTGCAGGTGGGTGCTGCCTTGCAGGTGCGCCGTGTAGTGCTCGGCGGCCAAGCCGGCGCTGCGCGCTTCGCTCACCCAGGCGTGCAGCAGCTCGGCGTGAAAGCTGATCGACTGCTGCAGGTAGCTGCGGCGCAGGCCTTCGTCGCTGAGCGGGCTCACACCGTGCACCAGCAGCCTGTAGGCGGTGGCGATGGCGTCGTGCGCGGCGCCGGCCTTGCCGCTGGCCAGCAAGGCGCGGTGGTGCATCCACCAGAGGGCGGCGTCGGATTGCGCGCCCGCGCTGAGACGGCCTTGCCGCGCTTGCTGCAACCGGGTTGCGCGCGTGGTGGCCCGCAGGGCGGCCGCCACGCTGCCGCTGCGCAGTTCGCAGGCAGCCAGGTCGCACAGCGTGTAGGGCACCCCCCATCCGACAATGGACTTGGCGGCCTGGCGCAGCAAGGGAAGCGCGCGTTTGGGCTCGTCACGCCTCAAGGCATAGGCCCGCACGCTGAGCATCGTGGTCGCCATGCTTTCGCTCGGCTCCAGCGCATGCGACCGCAGGGCGACCTGGAGCGCTGCGTGCATCGGCTCCTTGTTGCCCAGCTCGCTTTCGATCATCGCGACGAGCGCCCAGACGAGCGTCCGCGCGGCAGCGGTCAAGCCGGGCTCGCGCAAGACGATCGAGTGGCGCATCAGTCGCAAGGCGCGGTGGTACAGGCCCAGCCGGAGGTAGAACAGGTGCAGGATGTGTTCGGCCGTCGCCTGCTGAGCCAGTTCACCGGCATCGCGTGCGACGCGGTGCGCTTCATTCAGTCCGCGCACGCTCCAGGCCAGGTCGTCAGCGCTTGCATGCAGGGTCAGCAGCGCGCGGGCCAGGTCGCCGGCAGAGCCAGCGCGCCGCGCCAGCGCCACGGCCTGCTCGGCCAGCGCGCGGTGTTCGGGCGTGTCGGCTTCGGCCAGACGAACCGCCGCCAGCACGCGCAGCGCCTGGCCTTGGTGGGCCGCGTCGCCCAGCGCCGCGAAGCGCTGCGCGGCCTGTTCGGCGTGCAGCGCTGCATGGCGCGGATCAGCAGACAGCGCGGCCGTGGCCTGGCGCAGCAGCGCCAGGGCCAGCAGCGGCGCGCGTTCGGCGGCGCTGCGGATTCGCTTTGCGGCGGCCTCGGCGGTGGTGGCCGCTTCCAGCGCCTGCGCGCTGCGCTCCTGCCGCGTCTGCACCAGCGCCAGCGCACACAGCGCCTGCGCTTCAAACGCGGGCCGCTGCGTGCGCTGTGCCAGCGCCAGCATCGCCCGCGCGTCGGCCTCGGCGCGCGGCAGTTCGCACAAGGCCACCAGGCTGTGCAGGCGCTGCGCCAGCAGGACCAGTTGCTCAGGCGCCGTCAACCGCGGCGCGGCCAGCGCTTGCGCGGCGGCCTGCGCGGCCTGATCGTGAAGCCCCGCGCGGGCCAGGTCGGCGATGGTCTGGATCGGCGTGCGCGTCACTGGATTGGCTCCACTCTGGTCAAGGCATCACCCGGCTTGCGCTGCGCACGCCCCAGGCATTTGATTCGGTCTTCGATAGAATGCATCATTCCTTCACCACTGCATCAGGTGCCGTCATGCGAACCACCTTTACGCTGGACGACGACGCGGCCGCGCTGGCCCAGAACTACGCCAAGGCGCGTTCGCTGCGGCTGGGCCAGGCGGTATCGGAACTGATTCGCCGCGCCAGTGCGCCGCCGATGACGCTGAAGAAGAAGGGGGAGTTGTGGGTGATTCAGGCGCCTGCGGACGCGCCCACGCTGACCTCGGAGCAGGTCAAGAACATGACCGACGAGCTGATCTGAAGCCTGCCCGTGGCACTGCACCTGCTGGATGTCAACGCCCTGATCGCTCTGGGCTGGAGTCACCACCAGCACCACGCCACCATGCTGGGTTGGTTCAAGCGCAACGCTGCAGGCGGCTGGGCCACGTGCGCCATCAGCCAAGCGGGGTTCGTCCGTGTGTTGAGCCAGCCGGCAGTGTCCAAGGCGACGTTCTCGATCCTGGAATGGTCCGACTCCCTGGCGATGATCCTGTCCCATCCCGCCCATCGTCTGGTGCCGCTGGATTTCGCTTTCGCAGCTGTCTTGGCGTGCTGCACCGGCGGCGTGGTGGGCCATCGCCAGATCACCGACGCCTACCTGCTCACCGCCGCCATGCGCGCCGGCATGAAGCTGCTCACCTTCGACAGCGGCCTGGGCACGCTGCTGGCCAGCGCCGCCGAACGCAGCGCGCATATCGAGGTGCTGCGCTAGATCACGCATCGCGCCGCTCGCTCGCAGCCAGCAGCGCTGCCACCAACGCATCCACGCGGATCGGCTTGGTCACGTAGTCGTCCATGCCGGCAGCCAGGCAGGCCTCGCGGTCGCCTTGCATCGCGTTGGCCGTCATCGCGACGATGCGTGGGCGGTCTGGTGCACTGACTTTGGCCGTGATGCGGCGGCTGGCCTCCAGGCCGTCCATCTCCGGCATCTGCACGTCCATCAGCACCACGTCGTAGGT
>JANMVM010000123.1:0-39285 GCA_031392695.1 Rubrivivax sp. | reverse complement strand
GGTGGCGTCGACCTCGAAGGCCGTGCCGTACAGGCGCTTGAGTTCATCGGGCACGCGGTCGATGGGGCGCAGCGAGCCGTCGAAATGCTTGAGGTCCATGACCATCACGTCGTCCCACAGGCCGATCTGCTTGAGGTCGCGCACCAGGTACTCGTTGACGACCGTGAACTCGCCCGAGAGGTTGCTCTTGACCGACAAGTTGCCGAAGCTCGGCTCGATCGAGGCATCGACGCCGATGATGTTGCTGATGGTGGCGGTGGGCGCAATGGCCACGCAATTGCTGTTGCGCATGCCGTGCTGCGCAATCTGCGCGCGCAGCGCCGGCCAGTCCATGGTGGCGGATCGATCCACCGCCACGTACTGCGCGCCGCCGCGGGCTTCGGCCAGCAGGTCCAGCGTGTCCTGCGGCAGGATGCCGCGGTCCCACAGGCTGCCGCGATAGCTGCTGTAGCGGCCGCGCTCGGCGGCCAGTTCGCTGCTCGCCCAGTAGGCGTAGTAGCACACGGCTTCCATCGACCGGTCGGCAAACTCCACCGCTTCGGCGCTGGCGTAGGGCAGGCGCAACTGGTACAGGCAGTCCTGGAAACCCATGATGCCCAGGCCCACCGGGCGGTGACGCAGGTTGCTGTCGCGCGCCTTCTTGACGGCGTAGTAGTTGATGTCGATGACGTTGTCGAGCATGCGCATCGCGGTGGCCGTGGTGCGCTTGAGCTTGACCTGGTCGACCTGGCCGTCTTTCAAGTGTTGCGACAAGTTGATGCTGCCCAGGTTGCACACCGCGATCTCGGTGTCGCTGGTGTTGAGCGTGATCTCGGTGCACAGGTTGGACGAGTGCACGACGCCGACGTGCTGTTGCGGACTGCGCACGTTGCAGGCGTCCTTGTAGGTGATCCAGGGGTGCCCGGTCTCGAACAACATCGACAGCATCTTGCGCCACAGGTCCTTGGCCGGCATGCGCTTGAAGAGCTTGATCTCGCCGCGGTCGACCTTGGCTTCGTAGGCGCTGTAGGCCAATTCGAAGGCCTGGCCGAATTTGTCGTGCAGGTCGGGGCAGGTGCTGGGGCTGAACAGGGTCCAGTCGCCGCCTTCGAGCACGCGGCGCATGAAGAGGTCGGGGATCCAGTTGGCGGTGTTCATGTCGTGCGTGCGCCGGCGGTCGTCGCCAGTGTTCTTGCGCAGTTCGAGGAACTCCTCCAGGTCGAGATGCCAGGTCTCCAGGTAGGCACAGACCGCGCCCTTGCGCTTGCCACCCTGGTTGACCGCCACCGCGGTGTCGTTGACGACCTTCAGGAAAGGCACCACGCCCTGGCTCTTGCCGTTGGTGCCCTTGATGTAGCTGCCGAGCGCGCGCACGCGCGTCCAGTCATTGCCCAGGCCGCCGGCAAACTTGGACAGCAGCGCGTTTTCCTTCAGCGCCTCGTAGATGCCGTCGAGGTCGTCGGCCACGGTCGTGAGGTAGCAACTGCTGAGCTGCGAGCGCCGCGTGCCGCTGTTGAAGAGCGTGGGCGTGCTGCTCATGAAGTCGAAGTTCGACAGCACGTTGTAGAACTCGACGGCGCGCGCTTCGCGGTCGACCTCGCCCAGCGACAGGCCCATGGCCACGCGCATGAAGAAGGCCTGCGGCATTTCGATGCGCTGCTCTTCGATGTGCAGGAAGTAGCGGTCGTACAGGGTCTGCAGACCCAGGTAATCGAACTGCAGGTCGCGGCTGGCGTCGAGCGCGGCGCCGAGCTTGGCGAGGTCGAACTGCAGCAGCTTTTCGTCCAGCAGTTCGGCCTCCACGCCCTTCTTGATGAACTGCGCAAAGTACTCTGCATAGCGCTCGCTCATCTGGGCCTGCGTCACTTCGCCGCCCAGGATTTCGCGCCGGATGGTGTGCAGCAGCAGCCGTGCAGTGGCGCGCGTGTACGAGGGCTCTTTCTCGATCAGCGTGCGGGCGGCCAGGATGGCGGCCTTGTAGACCTCGTCGATGGGCACGCCGTCATACAGGTTGCGGCGCGTCTCGGCCAGGATGGGCTCAGCCTTGACGTCGACCCCGAGGCCGCTGCAGGCCGATTCAATCAGCAAGCGCAGCGCGTCCATGTCCAGTGCGATGCGCTGGCCGCCTTCGAGCACATGCAGCTCGGCCGGCCTGGCCGGCGCCGTGGCGCCCTGGCGCGCCCGCTCCTGGGTGCGGCGTTCGCGGTACAGCACATAGGCACGCGCCACTTCGTGGTGACCGCTGCGCATGAGGCCGAGCTCGACGTGGTCCTGCACATCCTCGATGTGGAAGGTGCCACCGCCCGGACGTGAGCGCAGCAGCGCGCGGACCACGGTTTCCGTCAACTGCTCCACCGTCTCGCGCACGCTGGCCGATGCCGCGCCCTGCGTGCCGTGCACGGCCAGGAAGGCCTTCATCAGCGCGACCGCGATCTTGTTGGGCTCGAAGCCCACCACAGCGCCATTGCGCCGGATGATCTGGTAGCCGGCGTAGGCGTTGCTCGGCGCACCCACGGTGCTGGTGCCGGCGGCCGGGTTGCGGGTGGTGGAGGCGCCGGGCGCCACGGTGGTCTGGACAGATTGCATTCAATCCCCTCTGAGATGCTGGGTGGGCTGTTTTGATGGTTGCCGTGCGCGGCGGCGGTGGTCAGGCTTGCGGGGTCCTGGCGGAGTGGCAGGCCCTGGTGATGGCCCCGAAGCAGGTGGCGTCGCTGTCACGCGATGTTCACGAGCAAGCACTATATCTGGGGTGCGGCACCCCATCAAGCCACTAGCGCTAGTGTTCCGTCAGGACCTTCCCGAACTGTGGCGGCGGTCGTGAATGGGCCCCGGAACGAAAAAAAAAGTGGCGCGGCCGCGGCCATCGCTTGACATGCCGCGCGCCGCCTGATCGCGCCCGGATTGCCCCGCACCAGCCTTGGCGGCGCCAGCGAAAAGGCCTGCAATGCCGCGTCGCTTCAGGCTGTCGGGACGCCGATCGCCGGCAGGCGCGGCCCACCCGCGCGCAACGCCCCGCGCAAGCGCGGCCACTGGAAGCCGGGGCCCGGATCGGCCTTGCGACCCGGCGCCACATGCTCGTGGCCCACGACCTCGGCCAAAGGATAGTGACGCGACAAGACCGCGAGCAAGCGCGCCAGCTGTCGGTACTGCGCCGGCTCGAAGCACTGGCCTTCAAGGCCTTCGAGCTCGATGCCGATCGACCAGTCGTTGCAGTTCTCGCGCCCGCGCCAGCTCGACGCGCCGGCGTGCCAGGCGCGCTCGTCACACGACACGAACTGCAACACCCGGCCGCTGCGGCGCACGAAGAAATGCGCCGACACCTTGAGGCCGCGAAGGCCGTCGTAGTAGGGATGCTCGTCGCAGTCGAGCCGGTTGGCGAACAGGCGCTCGACGGCGCTGCCGGCAAAGTGACCGGGCGGCAGACTGATCGAGTGCACCACCGCCAGCGTCACCGCCACACCCGCCGGCCGCGGGCCGAAATGCGGCGACGAGCGGCGCCGCGCGCCGGCCCACCAGCCGTCCTGCCACACCCGACGCTGCGCCACCGCGACCCTGCTCAGGGGGCTTCGGCGTCAGCCGCGCCGACACCCAGGCGCGCCATGCGGTAGCGCATCTGCCGCAGCGACAAGCCCAGGCTCGCGCCGGCCGCGGTGCGGTTGTAGCGATGGCGTTCGAGCGCACGCTCAAGGATGTCGCGTTCGACGGCGTCGAGGTACAGCACCAGGTCGGCGGGCAAGGCCACGGCAGCGCCGCTGACCGTGGTCGCGGCAGGCGCCGGCACCGGCGCGGCGTCGGCGGCCGGCTCATCCAACAGCGAATCGGGCAGCCCCAGGTCGAGCAGGCTGATGGCGGGCCCGCCGGACAGGGCCAGTGCGCGGTGCAGCAGGTTCTCCAGCTCGCGCACGTTGCCGGGGAAGGGGTAGCGCAGCAGGTGCTGCAGCGCCTCGGCGGTGAGCGCAGGCGGCGGCGCGACGCCGGCGTCGCGCGCGATGCGCTCGATCACGGCGGCACAGATCGCCGGCACGTCGCCGATGCGCTCGCGCAGCGGCGGCACCACGATGCGGATGACGTTGAGGCGGTAGAACAGATCCTGGCGGAAACGCAGGGCCTGGATCTCGGCGCCCAGGTCGCGGTGGGTGGCGCTGACGATGCGCACGTTCACCGGCACTTCGGCCACCGCGCCGATGGCGCGCACCGCGCGCTCCTGGATCACACGCAGCAGTTTGCTTTGCATCGCAAAAGGTAGGTCGCCGATCTCGTCGAGGAACAGCGTGCCGCCCTGCGCCGCCTGGAAGAAGCCGTCGCGGTCGTCGTGCGCGCCGGTGAAGGCGCCCTTGCGGTAGCCGAAGAATTCCGCTTCCAGCAAGGCTTCGGGGATGGCGCCGCAATTGACAGCCACGAAGGGCGCCGCGGCGCGCGGTGAGCAGTCGTGGATGGCGCGCGCCACCAGTTCCTTGCCAGTGCCGGACACGCCGTGCACCAGCACCGGCGCCATGCTGCGCGCCACCTTCTCCACCAGGCTGCGCACCTGCACCATGGCCGTCGACTGGCCCAGCAGGCGTTCGAGCGCGGTGCGGCGTGGCGACGCACCGCGCGACGCCAGCGCCGCCGCCAGCGGCATCGCCGCCGGGCTCGCACCGGGAATGCGGCCCAGCGCCGAGGCCACCACGGCGCGGAACTGCCGCAGGTCCACCGGCTTGGTGAGGTAGTCGTAGGCCCCGGCCTTGAGCGCCTCGACCGCGTTCTCGGGCGAACCATAGGCCGTGATCACCACCGCCTTCTCGCCGCGACCTGCTTCTTCGATGCGGCGCAGCAGGTCGAGGCCGTTGCCATCGGGCAGCCGCATGTCGGTGATGACGAGCTGGTAGCCGCCCGGCCCGCGCTGTTGCAGCAGCGCCCAGCCCTCGTCGACGGAGCCTGCGCTGTCCACCTCGTAGCCCTCGCGCAGCAAGGTCAGCTCATACAGCGTGCGCAGGTCGGGCTCGTCGTCGACGACCAGCAGGCGGGGGTTGGCAGGGGCGTTCAAGGGCTCGGGCGCGATGCTCAGGCAGGACGATCAGGCCGCGTCGAGCGGCAGGACGTTGGCGGACTGCGCCAGCGTGGCCCGGCGCATCGTCACCAGGAACTCGTTGCGCAGCCGCTCGGCGGCCGGGCGCGGTCGGTATTCGATGCTCGCGCCGTAGCGCTCGCACAACTCGCGGCAAATATACAGGCCCAGGCCGGAGCCCCGGCTGCGGGTGGAAAAGAAGGGCTCGAACAAACGGCGCTCGACCTCGGGTGCGATCGGCGCACCGTCGCTGAGCACGGCCATCACCACCTGCTGCTCGTCGCGTCCGGCCAGGCGCAGGAACACCGAGCCCGGCATGCCGCTGGCGTGGCGCTGCGCGTTGTCGAGCAGATTGACGAGCACGCGACGCAGGTGCTCGGGGTCGAAGTTGACACCCAGGGGCTGGCTGCTGATCTCGGCCCGCAAGCGACTGTCGTTGCCCATCGGCAGCGCCATCGTGCGCGCCCACTCCGACGCCGCCTGCGCCACCGTGGCGCTGGCGTCGATGGCCCGCAAATCGGGCTCGAGGCCGGGTGCGACCTCCATCACGTCGTCGACCAGGCGCTTGAGGCGCTCGACGTTGTCGGCCACCATCGTGGCCAGGCGCTGCTGCGCCGGGGCCAGCGTGTCTTCCATCATCAGCGCGTTGGCCTGCGAGATGGCCGCCAGCGGGTTGCGGATCTCGTGCGCGATGCCGGCCGACATGCGCCCCATCGCGGCCAGCTTCTCCTGCCGGATGCGGGCCTGCAGCGTGCGCAGGTCTTCCAGCAGCAGCACCGCCACCGGTTCGGTGTTGCGATCCTCGCTGCCGGCGTCGACAGCGCGATCGGGGCCGCGTTGGCGCATGAAGCGCACGCGCATGCGCAGCGTGCGCGTGTGGCCATCGTCGAAGGCCAGCGTCACGTCCTGCCCGGCGTCGGGCCATTGGCCTGCGGCCAGGGCCTGGCGCGCCGACTGCAGCAAGGCCGCCCAGGCCGGCTGGCGGTCCAGCATGAAGGGCGCCGGTGGACTCAGCCCCTGATCGACCAGCAAGGCACGTGCCGCCGGGTTGGCCGCGCGCACCAGAAGGCGGCGGTCGACGACGAGCACGCCGTCGGCCATTTCTTCAATCACCAGCCGGTTGAGCTGCGCCTGCTGCCGCGCCAGCTCGAGGCTGCCGCGCGCCGACAGCTCTTCGCGCGCCAGCCGCGTGGCCAGTTCGCCCGACAGCAGCGTGATCATGAACAGCCCCATGCCGGCCAGGCCCGACTGCAGCATCAGGGCCGGGCCATCGCCGGACGAGGGCGCACGCCAGGCGGCCACCAGCAGCACCAGTGCCACCGCGGCCGCGGTGCCCAGGGCAAGCAGGCGCGAGGTCAGCACGCCGGCCATCAGCACCGGCAACACCAACAGCGCGGCGTAGTTGAACGAGGTGCCCACTTCCAGCAGGTGCAGCAGCGTGAAGGCCAGCAGGTCGACGCCGATGGTGGCCAGCCACTGGCGGCGCCGATGCTGGGCCTGCGCCGGCTGCAGCACCAGGGCGCCGAAGCGCGGCAGCAGCCACAGCGTGATGGCCTGCACCGCATAGGCCAGCGACACCAGGACCAGCCATTCGGCAGCGCGCGCGCCGCTCAGGCTGCTCAGGCCGTGGGCCACCACCAGGCCCACGCCCACTGCAGCCCGAGCCGCCACGTAGGTGCGGTTGACGCGCGCGAACGCGGTGTCCTGGGCGCGGTCCTCGCGGCGCGCGCGGCGGTCGAGAAATCGGCTGTCGCCGGGCAGGTCGACCGAGGCCAGCCAGCCAGGATCGAAGTGCGACTCAGCGGGCCTCGAGTCGTCGCGCCGCCGGCCCTCGGGCAGGCGGCGGTCGGTCTCGCGACGGTCGCCGCGGCGTCGATCGGCTTCGCGGGGTTCCATGCGCTGCCGCAGCCGTCCTAGCGCGGGCCGGCGAGGCGGTGGGCCTCGGTGCAGAACGGGCGCCCGGCGGCATCGTGCATGACCTCGGCCTGTGGCAGGTGGACGCCGCAGTGGGCGCAGGCCAGCATCGGCTGCGATCCGCCGGCGGGCTTGTCTGTGGGCATGTCAGCAGGCCGGTCCGCACGAGGCTTGGGCGCCGGCGGCGGCGCGGCGCGGCGGCTGAGCATCCACCAGGCCGCAGCGACGATCACCAGCACCAGGAGCAGCAGTTTCAGCATCGCATGGATTCCCCGGCCGCGTCAGGCCGTGCGCCCGAGCAGCACTTCGAGCACGAAGCGCGAGCCGACGTAGGCCAGCAGCAGCAGCACGGCGCCGACGTACAACCAGCGCGTGGCGCGGCGGCCGCGCCAGCCGCGCAGGCGCCGGCCCAGCAACAAGGCGGCAAAAACCGACCAGGCCAGCAAGGAGAACACCGCCTTGTGGTCGCCCCAGCGCCATTGCACCGTGGTCGCGATGCCCAGCACCAGCGTGGCCGTGAGCACGGCGAAGCCGGCTTCGACGAAGCGGAAGGTCAGGCGCTCGAGTTGCAGCAGCGGCATGCCAAAGGCCGGCGCTGCAGACGGGCGTGCTGCGCCCGGCGCGGCGACGCGCAGGCGGCGCTCGGCCGCGTCGAGCAGCACCGCATGCAGTACCGCGGCGCCGAACAGGCCATAGGAGCCGACGCCGAGCGCAAAGTGCAGCGGCGCCAGCGCCGAGTGCATGATCTTGGGGTCGCCCGGGAACAAGGCGGCCACGACCAGCGCGGCGACGCCCGCCAGGCCCAGCCATTGCCGCACCGCGGGCAGTGGCACGAGGCGGCTTTCCACGGCATAGACCGCGATCACGAGCCAGACCGTCATCGACAGCACGGGGCCGAAACCGAGCCGTGCGCCGGGCACCATTTGGCCGAAGCCGCCGATATCGATGATGAGCAAGAGCGCATGCAAAGCAAAGCCGCCCAGCAGCGCCGCCGCCGACAAACGGCGCAGCGGCGCCAGCGGCAGCGCTGCCAGCGCATACAGCAGCACCGCCACCCCGACGAGCAGGGTCGCGCCGCCTGGCGCGAGCAGCGGGGACGGGGTCGATAGAATCATGCAGACAGTGTAATGACGCGGGCGCCTGAACAGCCACCCGCCCCCTCCTCATGGCCACGACCCTCACCGACCGCCTGTCCAGGATGGTCAAGACGATGCGCGGCCAGGCCCGCATCACCGAAAGCAACGTGCAGGACATGCTGCGCGAGGTGCGCATGGCGCTGCTCGAGGCCGACGTGGCGCTGCCCGTGGTGCGCGACTTCATCGCCCGCGTGAAAGAAAAGGCGCTTGGCCAGGAAGTCGTGGGTTCGCTCAACCCGGGCCAGGCGCTGGTGGGCATCGTGCACAAGGAGCTCGCCGCCACCATGGGCGACCCCGGTCCCGCGGGCTCGGCTTCGCGCCCCGTGACCGACATCAACCTGGCGGCGCAACCGCCGGCGGTGATCCTGATGGCCGGCCTGCAGGGCGCCGGCAAGACCACCACCACGGCCAAGCTGGCCAAGCACCTCATCACCCAGCGCAAGAAGAAGGTGCTCACGGTGTCGGCCGACGTCTATCGGCCGGCTGCCATCGAGCAGCTCAAGGTCGTGACGGCGCAGGCCGGTGCCGAATGGTTTGCATCCGACCCGGCCGACAAGCCGCGCGACATTGCGCTGGCCGCACTGGACTACGCCAAGCGCCACTACTTCGACGTGCTGCTGGTCGACACCGCGGGCCGCCTGGGCATCGACGAAGCGCTGATGGCCGAGATCCGCGACCTGCACGCGGCGCTCAAGCCGGTGGAAACCTTGCTGGTGGTCGACGCCATGCAGGGCCAGGACGCGGTCAACACCGCCAAGGCCTTCAAGGACGCACTGCCGATCACGGGCATCGTGCTGACCAAGCTCGACGGCGACTCGCGCGGCGGCGCGGCCCTGTCGGTGCGGCAGATCACCGGTGCGCCGATCAAGTTTGCCGGGGTGTCTGAAAAGATCGATGGCCTGGAAGTCTTCGACGCCGAACGCCACGCCGGCCGCGTGCTGGGCATGGGCGACGTGGTGGCGCTGGTCGAGCAGGTGCAAAAGGGCGTCGACGTCGAAGCGGCGCAGAAGTTCGCCGACAAGATGAAATCGGGCAGCGGCTTCGATCTGAACGATTTCCTCGGCCAGATCAGTCAGATGAAGAAGATGGGCGGCCTGTCCAGCCTGATGGACAAGCTGCCCAGCCAGCTCAGCGCCAAGGCCGCCGGCGCCGACATGGACAAGGCAGAGCGCGACGTGCGTCGCATGGAGGGCATCATCCATTCGATGACCGCACTCGAGCGCCGCAAGCCAGAACTCATCAAGGCCAGCCGCAAGCGCCGCATCGCCACCGGCGCCGGGGTGCATGTGCAGGAGGTCAACCGCCTGCTCAACCAGTTCGATCAGATGCAGGGCATGATGAAGAAGATGAAGGGCGGCGGGCTCATGAAGATGATGAAACGCATGGGCGGGATGGGCGGCATGGGCGGCGGTGGCTTCCCCGGCATGCCGCGCTGATCGCGGTGCCCCGACAGCCAAGGACATCCTTCACGATCCGGGTTTTCCCGGGGCAGCTTGGATACGCCCGGATACGTCTTTTGTGCGGCCAGACATTGATCGCGGGGCGAATCTGACCGATCTTCGGGGTTCGCCCTGAGCGCCCCAGCGTCCCCCATGGAAGTCCTGCCCCCGATCGCTTCTTTCGCCCTGCCTGCCACGGTGCTCCTGCTGCTGACGCTGCTCGTCGTGCGGTTGCGCCAGCGCATGAGTGACCGCCGCGAACGTCGTGAGCGGCGCGAAGCCCTGGACACCGTGGCCGCCTGGCCGCCGGAAGCCGCGCGCGTGCTCACCATCACCGAGCGCCAGGCCTACGATCTGCTCAAGCGCTCGATGCCCGGCTACCTCGTGCTGGGGCAGGTGCCGCTGGCGCGCTTCATCCGCGTGCCGGCGCGTCACTCCTACAGCGAATGGCTGCAGCGCGTGGGCTCGCTCAGCGCCGATCTGCTGTTGTGCGACGCCGGTTCGCGCGTGCTGGCGGTGGTCGACATCCGGCCGGCCGCCGAAAGCGAACGCAGCCGGCGCCGCCACGAGCGCATGGCGCGCGTGATGCGCGCTGCCAACATCCACGTCCACGTCTGGCGCGAAGGCGCCTTGCCCAGCGCGGCCGAAGTGCGCACCGCCATGGCCCACGTGATAGGCCCGGCGGCGGCTGGCATCAAGCCCACGAACTCTCGTCCGATGCCGCTGATTCCCATCGCAGAGATGTCTGAAGTGCTGTCCGACGGTGACCGCGCTGCCCTGGAAGGCGCCTTCGACCCGTCGATGGAGCCGGTGCCGTCGGGCTTCTACGACGAAATCGAAACGGCCGAGGCGCGCTGAGCGCGCGACCCGGTTCAGCCCAGCAGGGCCTGCGCAAATTCACGCGCGTCGAAGGTCTGCAGGTCCTCCAGCCTTTCGCCGATGCCGATGAAGTAGACCGGCACCACGGCACCGCGCTCCGCACCCCAGCGCGCGATCGCCGCCAGCACGCCGCCTTTGGCCGTGCCGTCGAGCTTGGTCACGATGAGGCCCGTGAGGCCGAGTGCCGCATCGAAGGATTTGACCTGGGCCAGCGCGTTCTGCCCGGTGTTGCCGTCGACCACCAGCAGCACCTCGTGCGGCGCACCCTGCTGGGCCTTGCCGATCACGCGCTGGATCTTCTTCAGTTCTTCCATCAGATGGACTTGCGTCGGCAGCCGACCCGCGGTGTCGGCAATCACCACGTCGCAGCCCCGGGCGCGGCCGGCCGCGACGGCGTCGAAGGTCACGGCGGCGGGGTCGCCGCCTTCCTGGCTGACGATCTCGACCTGGTTGCGGCCCGCCCACACCGCGAGTTGCTCGCGGGCAGCGGCGCGATAGGTGTCGGCTGCAGCCAGCAGGACCTTGCAGTCAGACTCGGCCAGGTGTCTCGTGAGCTTGCCGATGCTGGTCGTCTTGCCGGCGCCGTTGACCCCCACCACCATGATCACCGTGGGACTGTCGGTGCCGATGGCCAGGGCTCG
Source organism: Rubrivivax sp. (assembly GCA_031392695.1). Lineage (GTDB taxonomy): Bacteria > Pseudomonadota > Gammaproteobacteria > Burkholderiales > Burkholderiaceae_C > Rubrivivax. The sequence continues at coordinate 28,250 of JANMVM010000123.1, read as the reverse complement.
CTGCAAGGGCGCCAGCAATTCGGCGATGGCGTCGGCCAGCAGCGCCTTCACCGCCTGGGGCTCGATGGCCTTGGCCTCCTTGACGCGCCGGCGCAGGTCGGTGAGCAGGAACTCGGTTGCCGAAACCCCGGTATCGGCCATCAGCAGCGCCGATTCGAGTTCCTCGTACAAGGCTTCGTCGATGCGCGTGCCGGTGAAGACCTGGGCAATGCCGGCCCCGGTCTTGCGCAGGCCCAGCGCCAGGCGGTTGAGCCAGCCGCCGCGGGCCGGCGCCGCCGCGGGCTCCGGCAAGGCGTTCGCCAGCGGCTCGTCGGGCAGCGCCGCCATAGACGTCGGCGTCGATGCCACCGGCTCGGCCACGGGCGGCACAGCCAGCGCAGGTGGCTTCTTCCTGAAGAAACTGAACATGGACACAGGGAGTGGGGTGGAGTTGCGCGGAGCCACTGCGCCAGCGTTGGCGCTCGCTATAATCTCGGGCTCAGGCGCTTTAGCTCAGCTGGTTAGAGCGACGGAATCATAATCCGCAGGTCCGGGGTTCAAATCCCTGAAGCGCCACCAAGATTCCCGCAGCCCGAAGTAGCTCCTTCGGGCTGTTCCACAGCCCCTGGATCCACACCATGCTCCGCTGTGCCCTCCTCGCCGCCACGCTGCTGGCTTGCGCCGCTCCTGCCGCCGCCCAGGCGCCACGCCACTTTCCCGCATCGGCCCTGCGCGGTGAGATCGTCGTCACCGCCCCGCCCGAGCTGCTGCTGAACCAGCGCCCGGCGCGGCTGGCCCCGGGCGCTCGTCTGCGCGGCGTCGACAACATGCTGCTGATGTCCGGCGCCGCGGTGAACCAGCGGCTGTTGGTGAACTACACGCTCGACCTGCAGGGCCAGTTGCTGGAGGTGTGGGTGCTCAACGCCGCCGAACGGGTCCGCCAACCCTGGCCCACCACGCCGCAAGAAGCCGCCGCCTGGCGCTTCAACCCCGACACGCAGACCTGGAGCAAGCCATGAGCGGCGACGTCAAGGCCGGCAAGAAGGTCTTCATCCGCACCTTCGGCTGCCAGATGAACGAGTACGACTCCGACAAGATGGCCGACGTGCTGCGCGCCGCCGAAGGCTACGAGCCCACCACCGATGTCGAGCAGGCCGACCTCATCCTCTTCAACACCTGCTCGGTGCGCGAGAAGGCGCAGGAGAAGGTCTTCTCCGACCTCGGTCGCGTCAAGCACCTCAAGAAGAAGGGCGTGCTCATCGGCGTCGGCGGCTGCGTGGCCAGCCAGGAGGGCGCCGCGATTATCGAGCGCGCGCCTTACGTCGATCTCGTCTTCGGCCCGCAGACGCTGCACCGGCTGCCGCAGATGATCGAGGCGCGCCTTGAGCAGCGCCGGCCGCAGGTCGACATCAGCTTCCCCGAGATCGAGAAGTTCGACCACCTGCCCCCGGCCCGCACCGAAGGCGCCTCGGCCTTCGTGTCGATCATGGAAGGCTGCTCCAAGTACTGCTCCTACTGCGTCGTGCCCTACACCCGAGGTGAAGAAGTCAGCCGGCCTTTCGAGGACGTGCTCACCGAAGTCGCCGGCCTCGCCGACCAGGGCGTCAAGGAAGTCACGCTGCTGGGTCAGAACGTCAACGCCTACCGCGGCACCCTGGGCGCCACGGCCGCGATCGCCGACTTCGCGCTGCTGCTCGAGTACGTGGCCGAGATTCCCGGCATCGAGCGCATCCGCTACACCACCAGCCACCCCAATGAATTTACGCAGCGGCTGATCGAGGTCTACGCCAAGGTCCCCCAGCTCGTGAACCACCTGCACCTGCCGGTGCAGCACGGCAGCGACCGCATCCTGACGGCCATGAAGCGCGGCTACACCGCGATCGAATACAAGAGCACGATCCGCAAGCTGCGCGCCGTGCGGCCCGCCATCAGCCTGTCGAGCGACTTCATCGTCGGCTTCCCCGGCGAGACCGAAGACGACTTCGGCAGGACGATGAAGCTGATCGAGGACGTGGGCTACGACAGCAGCTTCAGCTTCGTCTTCAGCCCGCGCCCGGGCACCCCGGCGGCGGCGCTGCACGACGACACGCCGCAGGCCTTGAAGCTGCAGCGCCTGCAGCATCTGCAGGCCACCATCGAGACCCACGTGCGCCGCATCAGCGCCAGCCGTGTCGGCACGGTGCAGCGCATCCTGGTGGAAGGTCCGTCCAGGAACGCCGGCAAGGCCGGCAAAGCCGGCAACAACGCCCAGGAGCTGATGGGCCGCACCGAGTGCAATCGCATCGTCAACTTCGACGGCGGGCCCCATGGCGCCCGCCTCGTGGGCCGGATGCTGGACGTCACGATCACTGAAGCGCTTCCGCATTCGCTGCGCGCAATCCCGGTGTTGGCGGACACCGGCGACGGCCCGGCTAGCGACGTCCCGGCCCGAAGCCCTGCCACCACAGCGTGAAGGCGCAGGCCACCACCATCGCGCCATAGGTGGCCATCTTGCCGTCGCGACCGAACAGCAGCAGTCCCGCCAGCACCACGGCAGCACATGCCGCACAGGCCGGGCCGGCCAGGCGCTGCCAGGCCACCGCAGCCAGTTCGCGCTGCCACAGCAGCTTGGCCAGGGTCGCGGCCAGCGCCCCCAGGCCGAGTGCGGGCATGAAGAGATTGGCGACATGCCAAAGTGCGTCCAGCGGTCCCATCGTCGGTTCGGTATTCCGTGCTTCGATACTTGGCTTTGATCTGCGTCCAACCCGGTCGCACCACGGTCAGGCCCGCCTCCCTACAATTCTCGCGTGAGCGTCTTCGCCCTCGGGCTCAATCACACCACCGCCCCACTCGACCTGCGCGGCCGCCTGGCTTTTGCTCCCGAGCAGATGGGCCCGGCGCTGCAGGGCCTGCGTGAACGTCTGCAGCTCAGCGTTCCCGAAGCGGCGCTGGTCTCGACCTGCAACCGCACCGAACTGTACGTGGCCGCGCCGCATGCGCTGGCGCAGGATTTGGTGCGCCCGACCATCGACTGGCTGGCCGAGCAGGGCGGCATCAGCGGCGGGCAGTTGCAGTCGCACAGCTACGTGATGGAAGACCACGCGGCGGCGCGTCACGCCTTTCGCGTCGCTTCGGGGCTTGACTCGATGGTGCTGGGCGAGCCCCAGATCCTGGGCCAGATGAAGCAGGCCGTGCGCCTGGCCGACGAAGCCGGCACGCTGGGCACCACCTTGCACCAGCTCTTCCAGCGCTCGTTTTCGGTGGCCAAGGAAGTTCGCAGTTCGACCGAGATCGGCGCCCACAGCATCAGCATGGCAGCCGCCGCCGTGCGGCTGGCCTCGCAGCTGTTCGAAGACCTGGCGCAGATCAAGGTGCTGTTCGTCGGCGCCGGCGAAATGATCGAACTCGTGGCCACGCACTTCGCCGCGCGCACGCCCAAGGCCATGGCGCTGGCCAACCGCACGCTGGACCGCGGCGAGCGCCTGGCGACGCGCTTCGGCGCCGAGGCGATGCGGCTGTCGGACATGCCCAACCGGCTGCATGAATTCGACGCCGTCATCTCCTGCACCGCCAGCACGCTGCCGATCATCGGGCTGGGCGCTGTCGAACGCGCTCTCAAGGCGCGGCGGCGACGGCCGATGTTCATGGTCGACCTCGCGGTGCCGCGCGACATCGAGCCCGAAGTGGCGCGGCTGTCCGACATCTACCTCTACACGGTGGACGACTTGTCGGCCCTGGTGCAGACCGCCGGCGAAAAACGCCAGGCTGCAGTCGAGCAGGCCGAAGCCATCATCGACGCCGGCGTGGCGAGCTTTTCGCACTGGCTGGACCAGCGCGCCGCGGTGCCGCTGATCCAGGCCCTCAACCGCCAGGCCGACGACTGGGGCGCGGTCGAACTCGGGCGCGCCAGAAAGCTGCTCGCCCGGGGCGAGCCGGTGGACGCGGTGCTCGAGGCGCTGGCGCGCGGCCTGACGCACAAGATGCTGCACGGCACGCTGGCCGAACTGCACGCCGCCGAGGGCGAAGAGCGCAGCAAGCTGGCCCACACCGTGTCGCGCCTGTTCCTGCGCCAGAGCACCCGTCAGCCCGGTTCGGGCAACGGCGAACAGGGGCGTTAGGACGTTAGCGCTCGCCCTGCTCCGGGGCGGGCGGCAGCGTCCGCCTGCCCATCCGCCTGCCTGTCCGCCTGCCCGTCCACCTGCTCGTCCGCTTCAGCCATGGCCTTCATGACCCCTTCCCTGCGTGAACAATTCGAGCGCCTGGCACTGCGCCTGGCGGAGCTCGACGCGACCCTGTCGGACCCGCAGGTGGCCAGTGACATCAAGCGCTACCGCGCCCTGGCACGCGAGCAGGGCGGGGTGCGAGACATCGTCGAGCGCTTTCGCCGCTACCAGCAGCGCGAGCGCGATCTGCAGGCCGCCCACGACATGCGGGCCCTGGACGAAGATCGGGAGCTGGCCGAGATGGCGCAGGAGGAGATCGCCGCCGCCGGCGCCGACATGGATCGGTTGCATGCAGAGCTGCAGGCCGCGCTGATCCCGCGCGACCCCGACGACGACCGCAACGCCTTCGTCGAGATCCGCGCCGGCACGGGTGGCGACGAGTCGGCACTGTTCGCTGCCGACCTGGCGCGCATGTACCTGCGCTGGTGCGAGCGCCAAGGCTGGCGCACCGAGATCCTGAGCCAGAGCGACAGCGAGCTTGGCGGCTACAAGGAGCTGGTGCTGCGCGTCGAGGGCGATCGCGTCTACGAGCAGCTGCGCTTCGAGTCCGGCGGCCACCGCGTGCAGCGCGTGCCGGCCACCGAGAGCCAGGGCCGCATCCACACCAGCGCCTGCACGGTGGCCGTGATGCCCGAGCCGGATGAGGCCGAAGAGGTGCAGCTTAACCCGGCCGACTTGCGCATCGACACCTTCCGCGCCAGCGGCGCAGGCGGCCAGCACGTCAACAAGACCGACAGCGCAATCCGCATCACCCATCTGCCCACGGGCTTGGTGGCCGAATGCCAGGACGACCGCAGCCAGCACCGCAACAAGGCCAAGGCGATGGCCGTGCTGGCCGCGCGCCTGCGCGACAAGGACCGCAGCGAACGCGCGGCCAAGGAGGCGGCCACGCGCAAGGGCCTGATCGGCAGCGGCGACCGCAGCGACCGCATCCGCACCTACAACTTTCCGCAGGGCCGGCTGACCGACCACCGCATCAACCTGACGTTGTACAAGCTGGCTCAGATCATGGACGGCGACCTCGGCGACGTGGTCACTGCGCTGCAGGGCGCGCGCGCCGCCGAGCAGCTGGCGCAGCTGGAAGCCGGCGGCGTCTGAAGGCCATGCGCATCGGCGAGGCCTTGGCCGAAGCCCGCCGTGCCGGCGTGCCGCGGCTCGACGCGCAGTGGCTGCTGGGCCACCTGCTGGGCCGTCCGCGCAGCTGGCTGCTGGCGCACGACGATGAGCCCCTGAGCGCCGACGCGCACGCCGCCTGGCCCGGCCTGCTGGCGCGCCGCGCCGCGGGTGAACCGCTGGCCTACGTCACCGGTGAGTGCGAGTTCTGCGGCCTGCGGCTGCACGTCAGCCCCGCCGTGCTGGTGCCGCGGCCCGAGACCGAACTGCTGGTGCAGTGGGCGCTGCAGTGCCTGGCCGGTGCCCCGGCGGCCACGGTCATCGACCTGGGCACCGGCAGCGGCGCCATTGCGTTGGCCATCAGGCAGGGCCACCCGCTGGCCGAAGTGCTGGCCACCGACGCCAGCGCCGCCGCACTGGCAGTCGCCGCCGCCAACGCCAAGCGGCTGGCCCTGCCGCTGCGATTCGAGCAGGGGCACTGGTGGGGCGCCGCCCAGGGCCGACGCTTCGGCCTCGCCGTCTCGAACCCGCCCTACATCGCCCAAGGCGACCCGCACCTCGCAGCGCTGCTCCACGAACCGCAGGTCGCACTGACCCCGGGGGGCGACGGTCTGGCTGCGCTGCGCGAGTTGATCGACCGGGCCCCCGGGCACCTGCTGCCTGGGGCCTGGCTGCTGCTGGAACACGGCCACGACCAGGCCGATGCCGTGCAGGCCCTGCTGCAGGAACGCGGCTTCGGCCCGCCCCAGACCCGGCTCGACCTGGCCGGCTTGGCGCGCTGCACCGGCGCGGCCTGGCCAACTGCGACCTAATGCCGAAGCGGCGCCGCTGAACCTGCTGTTACCAGGCCCTGGGACAATGGTTTGATGCCAGGAGCGGCGCCGCGGCGCATGATGGCGCGCATCGCGGCAGCGCTCGGAGGCGTCATGAAGATCCTTGGCTTGAGCTTCAGTCTGGCTTCGCTGGCGCTCCCGGCGGCGGCCCTGGCCGGCGGCGGTCTCGTTGCACCGGCTGCCGACGCGCTGTGGCCGCAGTGGCAGGCGCGCATCGCGCTGCAGACCGCCGCGGTGGCCCCCCTGAGCCGGCCCAGCCTGCTCGACACGGGCACACCCCAGCGCAGCTGGCAGGGCGGCGCGCTGCTCGGCGATTACTACTTTGCCACGCCCTCTTTCGGCAGCTTCCGCGCCAGCGGCGGCTTGATGTTCGGCGCCACCGGTGGCGCACCGCTGCTGGCGGCGCCGGCGGGGTCGCGCGTCGGCCTGACGCTGCAAAGCGCCGGCTCCTTGCCGGCGGCCGGTGCCGAGACCGCCGGCAGCGTGCCCTACCTGGGCTTGGGCTTCAGCAGTGCCGCCTGGAGCAGCGCCCTGTCGCTCACCGCCGATCTCGGGTGGGTGGCCGAACAGCCCTCGGCTGCCGCTGGCGTCGGGCGGGCCTTGTTCGGCAACCAGGGCAAGGACAAGGCCTGGCGCGAGTTGCGCCTGTCGCCGGTGCTGCAGGTCGGTCTGCGCTACGCTTTCTAGAAGCCCTGGCACAGGGGTGCCGGGCTCGCTTGCCGCATACTCACAGGCTTCAAATTTCCGGGATATGAGTCATGAGCGACGTGCAGCAGCGCATCAACGAGTTGGTCAAGGGCAACCGCGTGATGCTCTTCATGAAGGGCAACGCGCAGTTTCCCCAATGCGGATTTTCCGGCCGTGCGGTGCAGGTGCTCAAGGCCTGCGGCGCCACCGACTTGAAGACTTTCAACGTGCTCGAGGACGACGAGGTTCGCCAGGGCATCAAGGATTACGCCCAGTGGCCGACCATCCCCCAGCTCTACGTCAACGGTGAGTTCGTCGGCGGCTCCGACATCATGACCGAGATGTACCAGTCGGGCGAGTTGCAGCAGCTGATCAGCAACGGCTGAGCGCGGCTTCGCGCGCCCTGGGCCGGGGCGGCCGGGTCAAGTGGCAAGCTCCCAGGCCTTGCGCGCACCGAAGACCAGGTTCGGGTATTCCGGCCGGCCGCGGCTGCCGTTGTAGCGGCCGAGCGCCATGAAGACATCGCCGCGCTCACGATCCAAGTAGTGGCGCAGGATGACGCAGCCAAAACGCAGGTTGGTCTGCAGATGGAACAGGCGCCGGGCGTCACCGTCGCCGATCTGCCGCGCCCAGAACGGCATCACCTGCATGTAGCCGCGGGCTCCGACGTTGCTGATGGCGTACTTGCGAAACCCGCTCTCGACCTGGATCAGGCCCAGCACCAGCGGCGTCTCGAGCCCAGCACGCCGGCTCTCGTACCACACGGCCTCGAGGAACTCGACGCGGGTGTGGTGCTCGGCCTTGCGTCGCTTGAGCTTTTCGCTCGTGCCGCCCAGCCAGCGCAGGTAGGCCAGGCGGTCCTCGAGCTTGTCGAAGCGCGGCCTGGGCGGCGCCGCTTCGGCCACCGCCGCTGCCAGCGCGCTGCGCACCGCATCGGCCAGCGGCTCTTCGACCTGCGCGCCGGCGCGGGCGCGCGGCAGGCACAGCGCCAGCGGGGCGCCCAGCAAGGCGCGGCGCACCGGCGTCATGCCGCGATCAACTGCCCAGCCGGGCCTTGACGGTGGCCACGATGTCCGCCACCGGCACAGCCGAGGCGGCGGCGTCGCGGCGGCCTTGCACTTCGAGCGTGCCGGCCTTGAGGCCGCGGTCGGAGATCACCACGCGCAGCGGCACACCGATGAGTTCCCAGTCTGCAAACATGGCGCCGGGGCGCTCGCCGCGGTTGTCCAGCACGACGTCGATGCCCGCGGCTTCCAGCTCATCGTGCAGGCGGTCGGCTGCGAGCTGCACCTCGGCGCTGCGGTCGTAGCCGATCGGGCACACGACGACCGAGAACGGCGCCATCGCGGCCGGCCAGATCATGCCGCGCTCGTCGTGGTTCTGCTCGATGGCGGCACCCAGCAGCCGCGTCACGCCGATGCCGTAGCAGCCCATCACCATGAGCTGTGCCTTGCCGTTTTCGTCCAGATAGGTGGCCTTCATGGGTTCGCTGTACTTGGTGCCGAGCAGGAACACGTGGCCGACCTCGATGCCGCGCTGGATCGCCAGCACCCCCTGGCCGTCAGGCGAAGGATCGCCCGCCACGACGTTGCGCAGGTCAGCTACCGCATCAGGCTCGGGCAGGTCGCGGCCCCAGTTGACGCCGGTGTAGTGGAAGTCGGCCTCGTTGGCGCCGCAGACGAAGTCCGACATGCGGGCCACGGTGCGATCGGCCACCACGCAAACAGGCCGCTTCATGTCGATCGGGCCCAGGTAGCCAGGCTTGCAGCCGAAGTGGGCCTCGATCTCGGCCGCGGTGGCAAAGCGGAAACCGTCCTTGAGCCCCGCGACCTTGCCGGCCTTGATCTCGTTGAGATCGTGGTCACCCCGCACCAGCAGCAGCCACACGGTGGTCTGGGTCAGATCGCCCGCGTCGTCGAGAACATCGGTGGCCATGACCAGCGACTTGACTGTCTGCGCCAGCGGCAGGCCGAGCAGTTGCGCCACATCGGCGCAGGTGGCCTTGCCCGGCGTGGGTTTCTTGGCCAGCGCCTGCGTGGCGGAGCCGCGTGCGGCGAGGAGTGCCACGCCCTCAGCGAGCTCGATGTTGGCGGCGTAGTCGCTCGTCGGGCAATAGACGATGGCGTCCTCGCCGGTGTCGGCGATGACCTGGAACTCCTGCGAGACGTCGCCACCGATCGAGCCCGTGTCGGCGGCCACGGCGCGGTACAGCAGCCCCATGCGATCGAAGATGGCGCGGTAGGCGTAGCTCATGGCTTCGTAGCTGCGGCGGCCGCTGTCGAAATCACGATCAAAGGAGTACGCGTCCTTCATCGTGAACTCGCGCCCGCGCATGACGCCGAAGCGCGGCCGCCGTTCGTCGCGGAACTTGGTCTGGATGTGATAGAAATTGCGCGGCAGCTGCTTGTAGCTGCGCAGCTCCTGGCGTGCGATGTCGGTGATGACTTCTTCGCTCGTGGGCTGGATGATGAAGTCGCGGTCGTGGCGGTCCTTCAGGCGCAGCAGCTCGGGGCCATAGGCCTGGAAGCGGCCCGACTCCTGCCACAGCTCGGCCGGCTGCACCACCGGCATCAGCAGCTCCACCGCGCCGGCGCGGTTCATCTCTTCGCGGATGATCGCCTCGACCTTGCGGATCACCCGCAGCCCCAGCGGCATGTAGCTGTAGATGCCGGCGCCCAGCCGCTTGATGAAGCCGGCGCGCATCATCAGGCGATGGCTCGCGACTTCGGCGTCGGCGGGCGCTTCCTTGAGCGTGGAGATGAAGGTGGCAGAGGCTTTCATGGGGGCTCGTGCGCACCGGTCGCCTCGCGGCCCTGCACGGCCTGGTGCGGCGACGTGCGACCTGGGGCGGCGTTGAGCGCGCCGCAGGCGGCTGCCCACTGAGCTCGGAAGACCTCGAAGCATGCATGCGGGTTAGCGAGGGTTCGCGGGCCGCACAGTGCCGGTGCAATAATGAAAACAGTGAAAAATTAGAGGTCTGATTATGCTCGACCGGGAAGGCTTCAGGCCCAACGTCGGCATCGTCCTGTTGAACGCCCGCAATCAGGTTTTCTGGGGCAAGCGGCTGCGCACGCACTCATGGCAGTTTCCGCAGGGCGGCATCAAGCATGGCGAATCGCCCGAGCAGGCCATGCTGCGCGAGTTGCACGAAGAAGTGGGCCTCATGCCCGAGCACGTGCAGATCATCGCCCGCACCCGCGACTGGCTGCGCTATGAGGTGCCGGAGCACTTCATCCGCAAGGACGCCCGCGGCCACTACCGCGGGCAAAAGCAGATCTGGTTCCTGCTGCGCCTGGTGGGGCACGACAGCGACATGAACCTGCGTGCCACCGACCACCCAGAGTTCGACGCCTGGCGCTGGAACGAGTACTGGGTGCCCCTGGACATGGTGATCGAGTTCAAGCGCAGTGTGTACGAGATGGCGCTCACCGAACTGGCGCGTTATCTGCCGCGCGTCAACCATCACAACCGCTACCTGCGCGCCGGGCTGCGATCGCAGCGCCTTGACTACGACGTCCACCCAGCCCCTGAATCGGCGCCGGGCGATGCCGAGCCCAACCCGGCCGAGTAGGCACGCCTACATCAGTACGAGGTTGGTCCGGTGCACCAGCTCGGGCTCGTTGGCATAGCCCAGCAGCGCCTCGATCTGCGCCGAAGGCTTGCGCGCGATCAGTCGCGCTTCGGCCGACGAGTAGTTGGCCAGGCCGCGCGCCACGTCGGCGCCGGCCAGGGTGCGCACCGCGATCACGTCGCCGCGCACGAATTCGCCTTGCACCTCGTGCACGCCGATCGGCAGCAGGCTCTTGCCTTCGTCGCGCAACTTGGCGGCCGCGCCGTCGTCCACCAACACCGCGCCGCGCAGTTGCAGGTGGTCCACCATCCAGCGCTTGCGGGCGGCCAGTTTGGCTGTCCCCGCCACCAGCACGGTGCCGATGGGCTCGCCCGCCGCCAGGCGCAGCAGCACGTCGGGTTCACGGCCCCAGGCGATGAGGGTGCTGGTGCCGCTGCCCGCGGCCCGCTTGGCGGCCAGCACCTTGGTCAGCATGCCGCCACGGCCGATGCTCGAGCCGGCGCCACCAGCCATGGCTTCGAGGGCCGGGTCACCGGCGGTGGCCTCGTCGATGAAGCGGGCCTGCGGGTCCTTGCGCGGATCGGCGGCATACAGGCCGCGCTGGTCGGTGAGGATGACGTAGGCATCGGCATCGACGAGGTTGGCGACCAGCGCGCCCAGCGTGTCGTTGTCGCCGAAGCGGATCTCGTCGTTGACGACGGTGTCGTTTTCGTTGATGACCGGAATCACCTTTAACGACAACAGCGTCAGCAGCGTCGAGCGCGCATTGAGGTAGCGCTCGCGGTCGGCCAGGTCGGCGTGGGTCAGCAGCACCTGCGCGCTGGCCATGCCGTGCTCGCTCAGGCGCGACTCGTACATCTGCGCCAGCCCCATCTGACCCACCGCAGCGGCGGCCTGCAGTTCATGCAACTGCTTGGGTCGGGCCGTCCAGCCCAGGCGCTTCATGCCCTCGGCGATGGCGCCGCTGGAGACCATCACGACTTCGCGCCCCTGGCGCGCCAGCTCGGCCAACTGGCGCGACCAGTTGCCGATGGCCTGGGCGTCGACGCCGCGCCCTTCGTTGGTGACGAGGCTGGAGCCGACCTTGACGACGATGCGGCGCGCGCCCACGAGCACTCGGTTCATGCGCCCTACCCCTCTGCCGGCGTCTCGAAGCGCTGATCGGGCAAAGGGTCCACCCGCTGCTGCTCGGAGACGTGGTTCTGGATGCGTTCGAGCAGGGGCTGCAGGCCTTCGCGTGCCAGCGCCGAGATCGAGAACACCGGGCCCTTCCAGCGCAAGCGGCGCACGTAGTCTTGGACGCGCGACTCGCGCTCTTGCATCGGCACCATGTCGAGCTTGTTGAAAACCAGCCAGCGCGGCTTGGCATGCAGTTTGGGGTCGTACTTCTTCAGTTCGGCGACGATGGCCTTGGCCTGCGCGACCGGGTCGACACCCTCGTCGAAGGGAGCGGCGTCGACGATGTGCAGCAGCAGTCGCGTGCGCTGCAGGTGGCGCAGGAACTGATGTCCGAGCCCCGCGCCATCGGAGGCTCCCTCGATCAGACCCGGCAGGTCGGCGACGACGAAGCTGCGCTCCGGGCCCACGCGCACGACGCCCAGGTTGGGGTGCAAGGTGGTGAAGGGATAGTCGGCGATCTTGGGCCGCGCGTTGGAGATCGCCGAGATGAAGGTCGACTTGCCGGCATTGGGCATGCCCAGCAACCCGACGTCGGCCAGCACGCGCAGTTCCAGCTGCAGCCTGAAGGCCTCGCCGGGCCAGCCCGGCGTCTTCTGGCGCGGGCTGCGGTTGGTGCTGGTCTTGAAGTGCAGGTTGCCAAACCCGCCGTCGCCTCCTTTGGCCAGCAGCGCCTTCTGGCCGTGCTCGAGCAGTTCGACCATCACCTCGCCGGTCTCGGCATTCGAGATGATGGTGCCCACGGGCATGCGCATCTCGATGTCGGCGCCGGCAGCGCCGAACTGGTCGGAGCCACGACCGGATTCGCCGTTCCTGGCATCGAAGCGGCGCGTGTAGCGGTAATCGATGAGGGTGTTGATGTTGAGGTCGGCCACCGCCCAGACGCTGCCGCCGCGACCACCGTCGCCCCCGTTCGGGCCGCCGAAGGGGATGAATTTCTCGCGCCGAAAACTCACGCAGCCGGCGCCGCCCGCGCCAGCCGAGATGTCGATCAGGGCTTCATCGAAGAATTTCATGTGCGGCCGATCGTGGTGAGAGGCTCAAAACGAAGAAGCCCCGGCAGGCCGGGGCTTCGCTGGCGGAGCGAAGGGACGCTCAGGCCGGCGTGACGAACACGGTCTGGCGGTTCAGCGAGCCCTTGACGTCGAAGGACACCGAGCCGTCGACCAACGCGAACAGCGTGTGGTCCTTGCCCATGCCGACATTGGTGCCGGCGTGGAACTTGGTGCCACGCTGGCGCACGATGATGGCGCCGGCGGAGATCTGCTGGCCGCCGAACACCTTCACGCCGAGCATCTTCGGCTTGGAATCGCGGCCGTTTCGGGTCGAGCCGCCACCTTTTTTCTGTGCCATGGTTGCTGCTCCTTAGCCGTTGATTGCACCGATTTGGAGTTCGGTGTAGGTCTGGCGGTGGCCGCCGTGTTTCTGATAATGCTTGCGACGGCGCATCTTGAAGATGCGTACCTTGTCGTGCTTGCCATGAGCCACCACCGTGGCCATGACGTTCGCACCCGCGACCCAGGGAGAACCGACCTTCAGGTCCGCGCCGCTACCCACGGCAAGCACCTGCTCAATCACGATTTCCTGGCCCACGTCCGCAGCAATCTGTTCTACCTTGATCTTCTCGCCGGCTGCAACCTTGTATTGCTTGCCACCGGTTTTTATGACCGCGTACATGTGTGCCCTTTCAAATGACCTCTATCAAAACCCGGCGCGCGCTGCACCGCCATAGAAGGTGCCTGCAAGGCGCAGAGCCTTTGAGCATAGCATGTGGCTGCTCAACGAGGGCGTTGGCTCCGGCACCGCGGCGCTGCTTCCTATAATCTGAAATCACTGCCCGCCTCCCCGTGCTCAACTCGACCGCTTCTGCGCCCGCCGCCGACCCGACCACATCGGACATGCTGCGTGTGGACGAGGTCATCCGCGAGCGCCTGGCCTCACGGGTTGCGCTGATCGATCAGATCTCGCACTACATCATCAACGCGGGAGGCAAGCGCATCCGACCCCGCCTGGTGCTGCTGTTCGCCCAGGCGCTGGGGTTTGACGGGCCGGAGCGTCACGAACTGGCGGCGATCGTCGAGTTCATCCACACCGCCACCCTGCTGCACGACGACGTGGTCGACGAATCAGACTTGCGACGGGGCCGCGCCACCGCCAATGCGATGTTCGGCAATGCGGCCAGCGTGCTGGTCGGCGATTTCCTGTACTCCCGGGCCTTCCAGATGATGGTCTCGGTCAACCGCATGCGCGTGCTGCAGGTGCTGGCCGACGCCACCAACATCATCGCCGAGGGCGAAGTCCTGCAGTTGCTGAACATGCACGACCCCGACCTGGCGGTGGCCGACTACCTTCAGGTGATCCGCTTCAAGACGGCCAAGCTGTTCGAAGCCAGCGCGCGCCTGGGCGCGGTGCTGGCCGGTGCCGGCACTGAGCTGGAAGAGGCCTGCGCCGACTATGGTCGCTCGCTGGGCACCGCCTTCCAGCTCGTTGATGACCTGCTTGACTACGAAGGCAACAGCAGCGAACTGGGCAAGAACGTGGGCGACGATCTGCGCGAAGGCAAACCGACGCTGCCGCTGCTGGTGGCGATGGAACGCGCCACCGAAGCCGAGCGGGCCCTGATCCGCCATGCCATCGAGCATGGTGAGCTGCAGAAACTGCCGGACATCCTGGCCATCGTGCGACGCACGGGCGCGCTTGATGCCACCCGTGCGGCGGCCCAGGCCGAGGCCGACAAGGCACGCGCGGTGGCGCTGGCGCACCTGCCGCCATCGAACGCGCGCGAGGCTCTGCTAGACTTGTGCGCTCGGTCGATTCACCGTTCTTCTTGAATGGCAGGTCGACGGCACACCGGGCGCTTGGCGACCCGGTCGCCACTTCGGGGTGTAGCTTAGCCTGGTAGAGCGCTACGTTCGGGACGTAGAGGCCGGAGGTTCGAATCCTCTCACCCCGACCAAGTCTGGCATTGTGGATTCTTCGGTCACAAGGCGTCCACCGCTGTAACCAATCGTCTTGGTCGCCCCCCGGGCGGGCCAGCAAGGGCTTTTATGCGGCTTTTCTGCCGTTTACACCCTGCGGTGGATCGGCGATGATCGTTCAGACATGCACACCCCGCTCTGAATCCGATGGCCGTCGAAAACCTGGCTGATCCCTTGCCGTCCTCGCTCTCCGGCGTGGCGCGCGTGCTGGTCAACGCTGGCAAGATGACGGCCAAGGCCGCTGACGAACTCTCCAAGAGTGCGCGCGAGCGCAAGGCCAGCTTCGTGACCACCGTGATAGGAGCCGGCGCGATCAAGCCCGACGATCTGGCGCACACACTGGCCACGGCGCTGGCGCTGCCGCTGCTCGACCTCAACGCGGTCGACCTGCAAAAACTGCCGCGCAACCTCGTCGACCCCAAGATCGCCAATCAGTACCAGCTGATGGTGCTGGGCAAACGCGGCAACCGGCTCTTCATCGGCGCTGCCGACCCCACCGACCAGGAAGCGGTGGAACGAATCAAGTTCGCCACCCAGCTCACGCCGGAGTGGGTGATCGTCGAGTACGACAAGCTGATGCGCCAGCTCGAGAGCCAGGGCGCCACGGCCAGCGAAGTGCTGGAGTCGATGTCGACGGGCGAGTTCGACTTCGACGTCACCGAAGAAGATGCGGCCGCCCCGGAGTCCGCCGAAGTCACCGCCGACGTCGAAGACGCGCCAGTGGTGCGCTTCCTGCAGAAGATGCTCATCGACGCCATCAACATGCGCGCGTCGGACCTGCACTTCGAGCCCTACGAATACAACTACCGCGTGCGCTTCCGCATCGACGGTGAGTTGCGTGAAATCACGCAACCGCCCATAGCCATCAAGGACAAGCTGGCGTCACGCATCAAAGTTATCTCGCGCATGGACATCGCCGAGAAGCGCGTGCCGCAGGACGGCCGCATGAAGCTGAAGTTCGGCACCAAGTCGATCGACTTCCGCGTCAGCACACTGCCCACGCTGTTTGGCGAGAAAGTCGTGATCCGGATCCTGGACTCCTCCAGCGCCAAGCTCGGCATCGAAGCCCTGGGCTACGAGAAGATCGAGAAGGATCGGCTCATGGTGGCCATCCAGCGGCCCTATGGCATGGTGCTGGTCACCGGCCCCACGGGCAGCGGCAAGACGGTGTCGCTCTACACCTGCCTGAACATCCTGAACCAGCCTGGCGTGAACATCGCCACGGTGGAAGATCCGGCGGAAATCAACCTGCCCGGCATCAACCAGGTCAACGTCAACGACAAGGCCGGCCTGACCTTCGCGGCGGCCCTGAAGTCGTTCCTGCGCCAGGACCCGGACATCATCATGGTGGGCGAGATCCGCGATCTGGACACCGCCGACATCGCCATCAAGGCCGCGCAGACCGGCCACATGGTGATGAGCACGCTGCACACCAACGACGCGCCGACGACGCTCACCCGCCTGATGAACATGGGCGTGGCCCCTTTCAATATCGCCGCCAGCGTGCTGCTCATCACTGCCCAGCGCCTGGCGCGCAAGTTGTGCGAGAACTGCAAGAAGGCGGCCGACTACCCCCGGGAGTCGATGCTCAAGGCCGGCTACAGGCCCGAAGAGCTGGATGGCAACTGGAAGCCCTACCGCGCCGTCGGTTGCTCAAGCTGCAACAACGGCTACAAGGGTCGCGTCGGCATCTACCAGGTCATGCCCATCACGGAAGCGATCCAGCGCATCATCCTGACCGAAGGCACCGCGCTCGACATTGCCAAGCAGGCCTTGCTTGAGGGCGTTCGCGACCTGCGTCAGTCCGGCCTGGTGAAAGTTCGCGCCGGCGTGACCACGCTCGAAGAAGTGATCCTGGTCACCAACGAGTAGCCAGCTTCGCACCTCCCTTTCACACACCCGCACCGCCGCACACCCATGGCCACAGCAGCACTCGCCAAACCCTCGAAAGAACTGATCTTCGAATGGGAAGGCAAGGACAAGAACGGCAAGATCGTGCGCGGTGAGATGCGCGCCGGCGGCGAGTCCGTGGTCAACTCCAGCCTGCGCCGCCAGGGCATCCTGATCACCAAGGTCCGCAAGCGTCGCACCAGCGGCGGTCGCTCGATCAAGCAGAAGGACATCGCGATCTTCACGCGCCAGCTGGCAACCATGATGAAGGCCGGCGTGCCCCTGCTGCAGGCCTTCGACATCGTGGCCCGCGGCAGCACCAACCCGCGCATGACCAAGCTGCTGACCGATATCCGCTCCGATGTCGAGACCGGCACCAGCCTGTCGTCGGCCTTCCGCAAGCATCCGCTGCACTTCGATGCGCTGTACTGCAACCTGGTGGAAGCCGGTGAAGCCGGCGGCATTCTTGAGGCGCTGCTCGACCGCCTTGCGATCTACCAGGAAAAGACGCTCGCCATCAAGGCCAAGATCAAGTCGGCCTTGATGTACCCGATCGCGGTCATCGTGGTGGCCTTTGTGGTGCTGACCGTGATCATGATCTTCGTGATCCCGGCCTTCGAGGACGTCTTCAAGTCCTTCGGCGGCGAGCTGCCGGCCCCCACCCAGGCCGTGATCTGGCTGTCCAAGTTCTTCGTCAAGTGGTGGTGGCTGATCTTCGGCCTGGTCGGCGGTGGCCTGTACTTCTTCTTCGAGAGCTGGAAACGCTCCGAGAAGATGCAGGAGACGATGGACCGCATCCTGCTCAAGGTGCCGATCTTTGGCGACCTCATCAACAAGTCGGTGATCGCGCGCTGGACGCGCACGCTCGCCACCATGTTTGCCGCCGGCGTGCCCCTGGTCGAAGCGCTCGACTCCGTGGGCGGCGCATCGGGCAATGCGGTGTACCGGATTGCCACCGAGCAGATCCAGCGCGACGTCTCTACCGGCTCGGCGCTCACCACCTCCATGACCACCACCGGCGTCTTCCCCAACATGGTGCTGCAGATGACCGCCATCGGTGAAGAGTCGGGTTCGCTCGACCACATGCTGTCCAAGGCGGCGGAGTTCTACGAAGAAGAAGTCGACGAAATGGTCAAGGGCCTGTCGAGCCTGATGGAGCCCTTCATCATCGTCATCCTGGGCGTGTTGATCGGCGGCATCGTGGTCTCGATGTACCTGCCAATCTTCAAGCTGGGCGCGGTCGTCTGACGGTGGGCGGGCCGATCGCCGGCTGGCTGGCCGGGCTGCCACTTGACCTGCTGCTGTCGCCCTGGGCCCTGGCTCTGCTGGGGCTGATGGTGGGCAGCTTTCTCAACGTCGTCGTGCACCGCCTGCCGCTCATGCTGGAGCGACAGTGGTGGGGCGACGTGGCGGCACAGCTCACGGATAGCGAGTCCTTTCGCCGCGTCTTCGGCGCCGAAGCGCCGGAGCGCCTGAAGATGGCTGGCGGCACGGTCGAGAAGGCCCTGGCCGACGCACCGCCGCTGACGCTGTCCAGACCCGCCTCGCGCTGCCCGGCCTGCGGCCAGCGCATCCGCTGGTTCCAGAACATCCCCGTGCTCAGCTGGCTGGCGCTGCGCGGCAAGTGCTCTGCCTGCAAGACAGCGATCGGCGCGCGCTACCCGCTCGTCGAACTGGGGACCGCGCTGCTCTTCGGCGCGCTCGCCTGGCGCATGGGCGCGCAGCCCCTGACGCTGGTGTGGTGCGGCGTTGCGGCCGCACTGCTCGCGCTGTCGCTCATCGACTGGGACACCACGGTGCTGCCCGACGCGCTGACGCTGCCCCTGATGTGGGCCGGCCTTGGCGCGGCGGCGATCGGCGGCCTGACCGAGCTCAACCCGCTGCAGTCGCTGAGCGGCGCTGCGGTGGGCTACCTGTCGCTGTGGTCGGTGTATTGGTTGTTCAAGCTCGCCACCGGCAAGGAAGGCATGGGCCACGGCGACTTCAAGTTGCTGGCCGCGCTGGGCGCCTGGCTGGGTTGGCAGGCGATCCTGCCGATCGTGCTCATGGCCTCGGTGCTGGGCGCGGTGGTGGGCCTCGGGATGAAGGCGATGGGCACCCTGCGCGAGGGCCGCTTCGTGCCTTTCGGGCCCTTCCTGGCCGGTGGCGGCCTGGTCGTCATGCTTGCCGGCCTGCCGCGCGCGCTGGGCTGGATCGGCTGGTGACGGCGCGGCTGCGCCTGCCCGCGGCCATCGGCCTGACGGGCGGCATCGGCAGCGGCAAGAGCACGGTCGCCGCGCTGCTGGTGGGCTGCGGCGCGCAGCTGGTGGACACCGACGCCATCGCGCGCGCGCTCACCCAGCCCGCCGGCGCGGCAATGCCGGCCTTGCGGGCCGAATTCGGCGCCGCCGCCGTCACGCCCGAGGGCGCGCTCGACCGCGCCCACATGCGCGCGCTGGCCTTTGCCGACGCCGGCGCCAAGGCGCGGCTGGAAGCCATCCTGCACCCGCTCATCGGCCAGCAAGCGCGCCGCGATGCTGCTACGGCCGGCGCACGGCCGGTCGTCTTCGACGTGCCGCTGCTCACCGAATCGTCGCACTGGCGCGGCCGCGTGGCGCGCGTGCTGGTGGTGGACTGCAGTGTCGAGAGCCAGGTCGAGCGTGTCGTGCAGCGCCCGGGCTGGAGCAACGACGCGGCCCGCAGCGTGGTGGCGCTGCAGGCCACGCGGGCCGCGCGGCGGGCGATCGCCGACGCCGTGATCCACAACGACGGCATCACACTGGCGGCGCTGCAGCAGCAGGTGCTCGAACTCTGGGCGCTGTGGTTCGGCGACGCCGTGCCACGCGCATGACCGCCATGGCGGCTGTGGAACAATCAGCCACGGACAGGCGCATCGGCGCCCAGCCACACCGCACCTGAGCACGCCTTGGTCCTTTACGAGTACCCGTTCAACGAGAGCATCCGCACGATGCTGCGGCTCGAACATCTGTTCGACCGCCTGGGACAGCTGGTCTCGCGCGACGCGCCGGTGGACCACCACTTCGCACTGGCCACCCTCTTCGAGATCATGGACGTGGCCTCGCGTGCCGACCTCAAGAGCGACCTGCTCAAGGAGCTCGAGCGCCACCGCTCGCAGCTGCAAGGCTTCCGGGGTCACCCCGGGATTTCGGAGAGCGCTCTCGACGCCATCACCGGCCGTATCGATCATGCCTTTGCCGGTCTCAACGCGCTGCAGGGCAAGGCCGGCCAGGCGCTGGCCGGCAACGACTGGCTGATGAGCATCCGCAGCCGCATCAACATCCCGGGCGGCACCTGCGAGTTCGACCTGCCGGCCTACTACGCCTGGCAGCAGCACGCGCCCGAGAACCGCCGCGCCGATTTGCAGGGCTGGATGGCCACCCTCACCCCTTTGGCCGAAGCGCTGCAGGTGCTGCTGGGCTTGCTGCGCGACAGCGGCACGCCACAGCGCATGGTGGCGGCTGGCGGCCAGTACCAGCAGAGCCTGCAGAGCCTGCCGCAGGGCAAGGTCTTCCAGCTCATGCGCGTGCGCGTCGACGCGGCGCTGGGCCTGGTGCCTGAAATCAGCGGCCACCGCCTGCTCGTGTCGGTGCGCTTCATGAAGCCCGACGCCGAGGGCCGGCTGCGCAACGCCGGCACCGACGCCACCTTCGAGCTCAGCCTGTGCGCCTGAGTGCCTGTGCGCCTGTGCGCCTGTGCGCCTGAGTGCCTGAGTGCCTGAGCGATTGAAGTCTTGCGCCTCTGAAAGCCCTGGCGTGACCAATCCCACCGAGCCCGCCGCCCGCCAGGTGCCCTGCCCCGGTTGCCGCCGGCCAGCCGTGTACGGCACGGCCAACCCCTGGCGCCCGTTCTGCAGCCAGCGCTGCCGCGGCGCCGACCTCGGCGCCTGGGCCAGCGAGCGCTTTCGGCTGCCCGCCGAGGCGCCCAGCGACGACGACCCACAGCCCCCCGAGAGGCACTGAGCGTGGGCGCTGCGCCCAACGTGCTGGCCGGCCGCATCCTGACGCCGCGGGGCTTCGTGCGCGGCCAGTTGCAGCAGCAGGGCGGACGCATCGTGGCCGTCGACGGGCCCTTGATCGGCGACGAAGTCCGGCAAACCGATGCGATGCCGTGGGTGCTGCCCGGCTTCATCGATCTGCACGTCCACGGCGGCGGCGGCGACGACACGATGGCCGGTGGCGACGCGATCGCCAGCATCGCGCGCCTGCATGCACGGCACGGCACCACGGCCCTGTTGGCGACCACGATGACGGCACCGCATGACGAGATCGAGGCGGCCTTGCGCGCCCTGGCGCCGCACATCGCGCGGCGCCCGGCCGCTGCCGCGCGCGTGCTCGGCGTGCACCTCGAAGGGCCCTACCTCAACCCGCTTCGCCTGGGCGCGCAGCCCGACTTCACGGCCACGGCCACGCTGGCCGAGGTGCTGGCCCTGCACGCGCTGGCGCCGATCCGCCTCATCACCCTCGCGCCCGAGCTGCCCGGCCACCTGGAACTCATCGTGGCGCTGCGCCAGCACGGCTTCGGGGTCCAGATCGGCCATTCCGCCGGCCGCTATGAAGACGGCGTCGCGGCCCTGCGGGCCGGCGCCACCGGCTTCACCCACCTCTTCAACGCCATGACCGGGCTGCACCACCGCGAGCCCGGCATGGTGGGCGCGGCGCTGGCCCACGCCGAGCGCGCCGAACTCATCCCCGACCTGCTGCATGTGCACGCCGGGGCGATCCGCGTCGCCTTGCGCGCCATTCCCGGCCTGTACTGCGTCACTGACTCCACCGCCGCCGCGGGCATGCCCGACGGCGAATACCGCCTGGGCCGCCACACCGTCACCAAGTGCCTGGGCGGCGTGCGCCTGGCCGACGGCACACTGGCCGGCAGCACGCTGACGATGGACCAGGCGCTGCGCAACCTCGTCGGTCTCGGGCTCTCGCTGGCCGAAGCGTCGCGCCGCACCTCCACCCTGGCCGCCGAACATCTGGGCCTGATCGACCGCGGCCGCCTCGAAGCCGGCGCCTGGGCCGACGTGGTGGTGCTGGACGACGCGCTGCAACTGCAGCAGGTGTGGGTCGAAGGCGAGGCGATCGGCGTCGACCATGCCGGCTGAGCCGCCAGAGTCGCTCTACAGCGACGCAGAGCTCTACGAACGGCTGGTCTGGGCCATCGGGGACCGCGGCGAGGCCGACTTCTACGCCGCGCTGGCCGGCCATGCCCAGGCCCGCATCCTCGAGCTCGGCAGCGGCACCGGCCGCCTCAGCCTGCCGCTGGCCGAGCGGGGCTTTGCCGTGACGGGCATCGACAACGCGCCGGGCATGGTGGCCGTGGCTCGCCGCCACGCGCTGCGGCGCCAGGCGGCGGCGGTCTTCGGGGTCGCCGATCTGCGCGACTTCGAGCTGGGCGCGCGCTTCGACCTCATCGTGCTGCCCAACAACACCCTGGGGCACGTCCACACGCTGGTCGACCTGCGCTCGCTGCTGCGCTGCGTGCAGGCCCACCTGGCTGAAGACGGGCTGTTCGTGATCGACATGTTCAACCCCTCGCCGGGCCGGCTGGCGCTGGACGCCAGCTTCGTGTTTCCGGTGCTCAGCTTCGAGGATGAAACCGGCGCCAGCGTCGATGTCACGGAGACCTCGCGCTACGACGTGGCCACGCAGACCAGCCACCTGCGCTGGCACCTGGCCGGCCCCGGCGTGGCGCAGCGCACGCTGGACTTCAAGCTGCGGGTGTACTTTCCGCAAGAGCTCGACGCCCTGCTGAGCCTGAGCGGCTTCGCCATCCAGGCCAGGTACGGCGACTACGACCGGGCGCCTTTCGGCTCGTCGTCGCCGCAGCAGCTGCTGGTCTGTCGCAGGCTCAGCGGCTGAGCGTGCGCAAGAAGGCTGCCAGATCGGCGGCCTGGCGCGGCGACAGGTTCAGGCGCCGCAGGATGCGCTCGCCGTCGGCGTGCAGCCGGTCTTCGTCGAGACCCGAGTAGTGGGCCACCACGTCCTCGATGCGGGCCAGGCTGCCGTTGTGCATGTAGGGCGCGGTCCGCGTCAGCTGACGCAGGCCGGGAACCCGGAACTCACCGAAGTGGCGCGGTTCGATGAGCACATGCCGCGTGCTCACGGCGCGCGGGTCGCCGGCACCGGCATCGTCGAACGCGCCCAGCCGGTTGTGGCGGCTGGCCTGCAGCTTGTGCAGTCCGCCGTGGCGCCCGGGGTCGACACCGCCGGGCACGAAAAACGGCACCCCGATGTCGGCGAACTCGCCGTTCGAGAAGTGGGGCCCGGCGTGGCAGACGCTGCAGCGGGCCTCGCCGATGAACAGCCGCAGGCCACGCTGCGCGGCCAGGGGATAGGCGCTGGCCGCGCGACTGTCGCCACGCAGCAGCGCGTCGCCGAAGGCATCGAAAGCGGTGCGCGGCGAGGTCAAGGTGGCCTGGTAGGCGGCCAGCGCCTTGGCGAGGTCGATCGCCAGACGTTCGTCGTCGGCCGGCAGGGCTTGGCCGAAGGCCGCGCGGTAGGCCTGGCGCTGGCGCGGGTCCGCGCGCACGTACGCCGCCAGGCGCGGCGGCGACTGCGCCATCTCTTGCGGCGCCAGCAAGGGCGCCAGGCTGGCGGCCCAGAGCGAATCGTGGGCACCGTCCCAACCCAGCCAGCGCTGGCGGGCGACATCGAGCAGGCTCGGCGTGTTGCGCGAGCCCGGCGCACCTGGGGCAGGGCCGCGCGCCGTCGACAGCCCGTCCTGGAACGCCAGCGCCGGCACATGGCAGCTGGCACAGGAGCGGTCGCCGCGGGCCGACAGGCGTTTGTCGAAGAACAACTGGCGGCCCCAGGCAATGGCCGCGGGCTGACCGTCGACGCGGTTGGCCGCATCGCGAAGGGCGGGTGAAGGCCAGGGCCCGTGCGATGCGATGCGGGCGCGCTCGACGTCCGAGAAGTCCAGCAGGGTCTGGCCCGCAACCCCGGCACCGGCCGCCGCCAGCACCAGGGCGACGACGTGGGCAGTCCGCCGCCGCTTCACGGCAGCAGCACCGACTGCACCAGGCGGTAGGAGGCGCCTTGCGACTGCACGTCCAGGCGCAATTCCCAGCGGCCGCTCATGTGCCACAGCAGGCCCTCGGCGCGCCACACGCCGGCCCCCAGGTCCTGGATGCTGGGGCGGTAGTTCATGCCGTGGCGATGCTCGGGCATGCTGGCGTCGACGCGCAGCAGTTGCGCATCGCGCGGGCACAGCGTCACGCGCAAGGCAAAGGGTTGGCCGACGAGCAGGGGCGCCGGTTCCGGCTGCCAAGCCGCGCGCACGGGCCCGTCCACGATCCCCTGGGCGCCGGGCGGCGGCGGCGGGCAATCGCCGGCGTCGGCGGGGGCGGCCAAGGCGTCGGGCAGGCCCGTCATCAGCCAGGCCGAGAACAGGACCGCACCGCGCTTCATGGGACCGCCGGGCGCGCCAGCTGCGCGGTGAACAGCGCCTCGCCGTTCTTCCAGCCGATGCGCTCGGCGACCTCGGGCGGCAGGTCGGCCAACCACTGGCGCGACCAGCGTGCATGCTCGCCGACGTAGTACCAGCGCTCGGGCGTGAAGGTGTCGGTGCCCAGCACGAAGCGGTCGGCAAACTCCAGGAAAGCGGCGCGCCAGGCCGGGTCGACCTTGCCGCCGCTGGCATGGTCGCTGCGAAAGGCCAGGTCGCACCACAGGTTCTTGTGCAGACGCAACATCCGGCGCACCTGCTCCGGGGCCTCGAAGCCGGAATGCGCCCACAGGATGCGGGCCTCAGGGTCCTGCCTGAACTGGCGCTCCAGCGCATCGGCATCGGAATGCGAGTGCAGGAAGAGCCGGTGCTCGCGCGCCAGCTGCACCACGCGCCGCATCACGGGCAGGTCGGCGTCGGCGCCGTAGATGTGGTACTCGCCGATGGCCACGTAGCGGTAGCGGGCCAGCCGCGACTCAAGGTGCGCGACGACCGAGCTGTCGTGCATCCAGCTGCCAATCTCGCTGCGGCTGCGGTAGGGCCGCAGCACCGGCAGCACGAGGTCGGGTGCTTCGGCGTAGAGCTTCTGCGTGCCCTCGTCGCTGCTGCTGGAGACCATGGCGCGCTTCAGGCCCGCCTGGCGCAGCAGCGCAACGGCCTCTTTGGGCGGCAGGCGGTCCCAGGCGTCGTGGCTGTAGTGCAGGTGGGCGTCGAAGATCGGCAGCAGAGGCTCGGCGGCCCGCGCCCATCGCGGCGCAGCAGCGAAGGCGGCCAGCAGCAGCGCGAAACAACGCCGGTCAGGGTGCAGCATCAGGGTCTCCAGGTCGAAATCGTCTGCACCGCATCGTAGCCAGGACACACACAACCCTGGCGCTGTGGCAGTCTTGCGGCCCCTGAACACGGGTTTCGCCCATGACCATCGCCTGGAATCTCTTCACCCCCTGGAGCGCGCTGGCCGGCGGGCTGCTCATCGGCGCCGCAGCGAGCCTGTTCCTGCTCGGCAACGGGCGCATCGCCGGCATCTCCGGCATCCTGGGCAGCCCGCTCAAGGCGCTGCTCAGCGGCCGGCCCCTACAGGCCGAGACCCCGCGGCTGATCTTCCTGCTGGGCCTGCTGGCTGCGCCCTGGCTGTGGCAGCTGGCGGCGCCGCTGCCGCCCAGCCAGCCCGTCACCGGCACCCTCGGGCTCGTGGTCGCGGGCCTGCTCGTGGGGGTCGGCACGCGCATGGGCAACGGCTGCACCAGCGGACACGGCGTGTGCGGGCTGAGCCGTTTTTCGGTGCGTTCGCTGGCCAACGTGGCGGTGTTCATGGGCGTGGGCATGATCACGGTGGCCGTGCTGCGCCGCCTGGCTTGAGGAGCGCGCCCATGAAACTATTCCTTGCCGGGCTCAGCGGCCTGACTTTCGGGCTCGGCCTCATCGCCAGCGGCATGAGCAATCCCTTCAAGGTGCAGTCTTTCCTGGATGTGCTGGGCGCCTGGGACCCCAGCCTGGCCCTCGTGATGGCCGCCGCCGTGGCCGTGTCGGTGGCGGCCTACGCCGTGGCGCGCCGGCGCGAACGGTCCTGGAGCGGCGAGCGCTTTGAATGGCCGCGCTCGGAGCTCATCGACTGGCGCCTGCTGGCTGGCGGCGCGCTCTTCGGTGCCGGCTGGGGCCTGGCCGGCTTCTGCCCCGGCCCGGCCGTCGTGGCCATGGGCGGCGGCATGCCCGAAGCCTGGATCTTCGGCGCCGCCATGCTGGCTGGCATGGCGCTGCACGACCAGCTGTTGCCCTGAGAGCCAAACACCATGCTCGTCTTTCGCCAGCTCTTCGACCCCACTTCCTCGACCTACACCTATCTGCTGGCCGACGGCGGCCAGGCCGTGCTGATCGACCCCGTGTTCGAGCAGGTGCGCCGCGACACGGCGCTGCTGCGCGAGCTCGGCCTGGTGCTGGTGGCCACGCTCGACACCCACGTCCACGCCGACCACGTCACAGCGGCCTGGCTGCACCGGCAGCGCTGCGGCAGCAGCATCTGCCTGTCCGGCGCGGCCGGAGCGCAGGGCGCCGATCGACTGCTGGGCAGTGGCGACGAGGTGAGCTTCGGCAGCCGCCACCTGCAAGCCCGCGCCACCCCGGGCCACACCCTGGGTTGCACGAGCTACGTGCTCGACGACCAGAGCGTGGCCTTCACCGGCGACGCGCTGCTCATCCGCGGCTGTGGCCGCACCGACTTCCAGCAGGGCAGCGCGACGCAGCTCTTTGCCTCGGTGCATGACCAGCTCTTCACGCTGCCCCCGCAGTGCCTGATCTACCCCGGCCACGATTACCGCGGCATCACGGTCAGCAGCGTGGCTGAAGAAACCCGCTTCAACCCGCGCCTGGGCGGCAGCGCCAGCGCGGCTGACTTTGCCGGCTACATGGGCCACCTGGGCCTGCCACACCCCAAGCTCATCGACATCGCGGTGCCCGCCAACCTGCGCTGCGGTCAGCCCCTGGACGCCAGCACAGCGGGCGCCGAGCCGGCATGGGCGCCGCTGCGCTTCACCTTCGGCGGCGTGTGGGAGATCGACCCCGACACCCTGCACGAGCGCCTGCACCAGGTTCAGCTGCTCGACGTGCGCGAGGCGAGCGAGTTCGATGACGCCCTGGGCCACATCTCAGGCGCGCGCCTGCTGCCGCTTGCCAGTCTGGCCCGCAGTGCCCCGCTGCTCGATTCCGGCCGACCGGTGGTGACGGTGTGCCGATCCGGCACCCGCTCGGCACAGGCCTGTGTGCTCTTGGCCAAGGCCGGGTTCAAGGACTGCGCCAACCTCGCCGGCGGCATGCTGCGCTGGCGCGCGCAGGGCCTGCCGGTGCAGGGCGGCAGCGACTGAGCGGCGACAGCACGCACCGCCGAGCCCGCTCACCCCACCCGGCAAGAGTCTTGTCTTGGGGGGTCTTGAACTGCTGCGATCGGACCCTATAATCTGATTGCTAGCACTCGCCAAGGTTGAGTGCTAATAACCGGGAAACGCCCAAGCCGGCACCCGGTTCAACTATGTCAGCGGGGGCTAACTTCGTTGGCGACCTCGCCTTAACGCCACTCCAAAGGAGATCCCATGAAACTTCGTCCCTTGCACGATCGCGTCATCGTCAAGCGTCTTGAGCAAGAAACCAAGACCGCCTCCGGCATCGTGATCCCCGACAACGCCGCCGAAAAGCCCGATCAGGGCGAGGTTCTGGCCGTCGGCCCGGGCAAGCGCAACGACAAGGGCGACTTCGTCGTGCTGAACATCAAGGTCGGTGACCGCGTGCTGTTTGGCAAGTACAGCGGCCAGACCGTCAAGGTCGATGGCGAAGAGCTGTTGGTGATGAAAGAAGAAGACCTGTTCGCGGTCGTCGAGAAGTAATCCCAGCCCCCACTCACTGAATTCGGAGAAACACACATGGCAGCAAAAGACGTCATCTTTGGCGCAGACGCCCGTCACCGCATGGTTGAAGGCGTGAACATCCTGGCCAACGCCGTCAAGATCACGCTCGGCCCCAAGGGTCGCAACGTGGTTCTCGAGCGCAGTTTCGGCGCCCCCACCGTCACCAAGGACGGTGTCTCGGTGGCCAAGGAAATCGAGCTCAAGGACAAGCTCCAGAACATGGGCGCGCAGATGGTCAAGGAAGTCGCGTCCAAGACCAGCGACATCGCCGGTGACGGCACCACCACCGCCACCGTGCTGGCCCAGGCCATCATCCGCGAAGGCATGAAGTACGTGGCCGCCGGCATGAACCCGATGGACCTCAAGCGCGGCATCGACAAGGCCGTCGCGGCCCTGACCGAGGAGCTGAAGAAGGCTTCCAAGGCGACCACCACGAGCAAGGAAATCAGCCAAGTCGGCTCGATTTCCGCCAACTCCGACGAATCCATCGGCGAGATCATTGCCAAGGCGATGGACAAGGTCGGCAAGGAAGGCGTGATCACGGTTGAAGACGGCAAGAGCCTGGACAACGAGCTCGACATCGTTGAAGGCATGCAGTTCGACCGCGGCTACCTGTCGCCGTACTTCATCAACAACCCCGAGAAGCAGAGCGCGACGCTGGACAACCCGTTCGTGCTGCTCTACGACAAGAAGATCAGCAACATCCGCGACCTGCTCCCCATCCTGGAGCAAGTGGCCAAGGCCGGCCGGCCGCTGCTGGTGATCGCCGAGGAAGTCGAAGGCGAAGCGCTGGCGACCCTGGTGGTCAACACCATTCGCGGCATCCTGAAGGTCGTGGCCGTCAAGGCGCCGGGCTTCGGTGACCGACGCAAAGCCATGCTGGAAGACATCGCCATCCTGACCGGTGGCAAAGTCATCGCTGAAGAAGTCGGCATGTCGCTGGAAAAAGTGACTTTGGCTGACCTCGGCTCTGCCAAGCGCATCGA
>JANMVM010000313.1:0-6726 GCA_031392695.1 Rubrivivax sp. | reverse complement strand
CGAGACGGTGCGTCCCGATCGACTGCCAACCCATCATGGTGGGCCACATGCAACGCAAGATCAGTCCCCCCAAACAACGGCCTCGGCTGTGGTCGCTTGGACGGCCGGATGGGCAATTTGCGCTCTAAACTAACAGTGTTGCGGCCTAACCCCTCGCTCAAGCGGAGCTCGAACGTTAGGCCTCCAGCCAGCCAATCGACCTGAACGTGCGTCCGATTCATCATCGTCTGGCCGACCGGCTGCGCGCGCACGGCTTCCTGTGCATGCTGGCCTGCTACGTCGAGTGGCAGATGCGTGAGGCCTGGTGCGAACTGACGTTCGCCGTTACCGAGCAACAGGCAAAGACCACGCGCGACCCGATAGCACCGGCCGCGCGGACAGCCACATCCCCAAGCCGTCATACACCAGCGCCTTCAGCCGGTCGGCGTGGCGGTTGGCAAACACGCAAGTCTGGTGCGACTGCGCACGCCCTGCAAAGCCGCGCACCACCTGCGCCATCAGCACGTCGATGCCGCCGCGCAGGTCGCTCACGCCCAGCGCCCGGCACACTGCATCGACACGGATCACCGGCTGAACTCGCGTAGCCAGCTCGCCAATTCGCGGCCTTGCGCCAGCGACCAGTGCAGCTCGATACGACTGATGCCACTACCCAGCTCCACCCGAACGCAGGGCGCCACGATGGGCTGTGCGATCGCCGCGACCACGCGGGCCGCGACAAGTCGACTGGGCCGAACGGGCGGCGCAAGCTCCACGCCGTCCAGCCGCGCCCGCCAGCGACCAGCATGCGCGCACCAACTCTGCAGCGACAGCAACGCCACCTCGTTCGCCTCGGCCCACCTCTTGGCCTTCGGGCCCGACGCACGGTACGCCCCCACCTGCTCCAAACACCTC
The DNA here is from genome assembly GCA_031392695.1 of Rubrivivax sp. Classification (GTDB taxonomy): domain Bacteria; phylum Pseudomonadota; class Gammaproteobacteria; order Burkholderiales; family Burkholderiaceae_C; genus Rubrivivax. The sequence goes on along the minus strand of JANMVM010000313.1, from coordinate 5,835 downwards.
TGCAGCCGGTCTCGATCCATCTCCTACCCCGCTTGCCTTGTCGTTGCAATGAGCGCAAGGTTCTCAGCTCCGGGATCGGTCGGATCGACGGCTTGGCGGAACGCTTACGCTTGCCCGTACGACTTGCATCTTGAATTCGGCGCTGTGGCGCCCGTGGGTTCGCCGTCCCGGCGCCTCGACAAGAGTTGAAATCTCCCTGTGTCCGCAATGAAGTCACGTGGGCACGAGCTTCCTGAGCCGGACGCTCAGACTGAGGATGCCATCTTCAAACGTCTACTCATGGAACTCACTTGGGTACGCATCCGCACAGACGGCCACTGGCGAGCGGGCCTACTCTGAGCCCAAGCCTCACGGCAGCTTCGGAGTCCGCCATCAAGTCCTACCTTCGCTCCTTGCAGTCGCAGCGCAGCCTTTCGCGCGCACTGACCATCCTGATGCTGGCGCTCGCCGCCTCGGTGTCCGCCCAAGCGCAGTTGAGCGTTGGCATCGGCCTGCCAGGTGTCAGCATCGGGATCAACCTGCCGTTGCAGCCGCAGCTCGTTCGAGTGCCGGGCTACCCTGTCTATTACGCACCCCAGGTGCAGTCCAACTTTTTCTTCTACGACGGCATGTACTGGGTCTACGAAGACGACGACTGGTATGCCAGCAGCTGGTACAACGGCCCCTGGAGGGCGGTGCAACGCGACGTCGTGCCGCTGTACGTTCTGCGCGTGCCGGTGCGCTACTACCGCGCGCCGCCGCCCTACTTTCGCAGCTGGCGCGCCGATGCGCCGCCACGCTGGGACGACCACTGGGGCAACGACTGGTCGCGCCAGCGGCGAGGCTGGGACCAGTGGGACCGCAAGCGCATTCCGGCGCCGGCGCCGTTGCCCACCTATCAGCGTCAGTATCCGGACTCGCGTTACCCGGCGCCCGAGCAGCAGCCTCAACTGCAGCAGCGCAACTACCGGTACGAGCCGCGCGACCCCGTTGTGCGCCAGCATCGCGAAGAGCAGGTTCAGCACGCCAACCCGCCGCCGCGCAGCCCGCAAGTCCAGCAGCCTCAGCCGCCGCGTCCGCCGCCGGCTCCGGCAGCTGAACGGCCCGATCGGCAGGACCGCCAACGCCCCGACGCCGGCCGCGGCGCCGACGGCCCGCCCCAGCACGAGGGCCGGCGCAAGCCAGAGAAGGACCGAGACAGAGACGAAGACCGGGGCGGTGACCGCAAGAAGTGAAATCGTGGCGCGCGGACTTGGGCTCGATCAGGGCCGGTGCAGCCCGTGCGGCAGGCGACCAGCGCAGTCGGCTGAAGGCATCGCAGTGAAACCTGGCAGCCGCCGGCAGATCGTGATGCTGCTCAAGCCCGTCGATGGGCCGATGAGCGCACGAGCCAGTGCAGGCAATTGGCCGGTTTCTCGCGCATCGCAACCTTCGTCGCTCGGCCGCCCGCTTCCTAGCTCATCTTCACCGCGGTGCCGCTGACCACGACCATCATCATGCCGTTGGTCTCGCCCAGCACGGCGTAGTCGAAGTCGATGCCGACGACGCCGTTGGCGCCCATCGCCTGGGCCGCTTCGATCAGTTCCTGCAGTGCCGCGTCTCGCGCGCCCGACAGCGCACGTTCATAGCCGCCGGCGCGTCCACCCACCACGTCGCGCACCGACGAGAACAGGTCGCGGAAGATGTTGGCGCCGATGATCGCTTCGCCGTTGACCACGCCCAAGTATTGGCCGACCTGCGGCCCGCTGCCCGAGGGCACCACGGTGGCCAGAAAGAAACCGTCGTCCTGCTTTGAAAACCAACCCATGCCGCTGTCCCCTGCCGAACCCTGAAGCGCCGACGATAGCGGGCCTGGCGGCGCCGCGCGGGTAGGTATTGCGCTATCACCCCAGGCGATGGCGTGCGCCAACAATCGGGGGCGCTGTCGCACCCCGAGGAGCCTTTCGATGAGTACAAGAACCGCCCGTGCACCCCTTGCCCTGGCTGCACTGGTCACGGCGCTGGCAGCTCCCAGCCAGGCCAACCCGTCGCTGGCCAGCAAGGCAGGCTGCCTGGGCTGCCACGCAGCGGCCACCCGGCTGGTGGGCCCGGCCTACCGCGAAGTCGCCGAACGCTACCGGGGCGATCCGCAGGCGTTACTCATGCTCACTCAACGCATCCGCGAAGGCGGCAGCGGCAAGTGGGGCGACATGGCGATGCCGCCGCAAACCAAGCTGTCGGAAGCCGATGCCAAGCGTCTCGCGGCCTGGATTCTGGGCGGCGCACGCTAAGCCGCGAGGGCCCTGACAGGGCTTTCCCTTGTAGGTATCTGGCTAGTACCTGGACCCGCCAGTCCAGTGCAAACTGCAACCCATGCAGCCGCACGCCAAACGCGGCACACCCGCCTCAGCGCCCGCCAGGAGACAAGACATGCGTGTGATCCCGATCGTGACCCGGCCCGTACCCGCCGCCAGCGCCTGCCGCGAAGACGACGGTCAGGTGCCCAAGCTGAATCTGCCGCTGGCACGGCGTGAATTCCTCAAAGGCTCGGGTATTCTGATGGGCACCATCGCCACCGGCTCGGTGCTGGCGGCACTGGCGCCTTCACCGGTCTGGGCGGTGGAGCTGAAGACACTCAGCAAGGCCGAAGGCCAGACGCTGATGGCCATGGGCCGCGTGCTGTACCCGCACAAGCAGCTGCCAGACGCCGTTTACGCACTGCTGGCCAAGGATCTGGACGGCAAAGCCGACGCCGCCTTCCAAGCCGCAATCAAGGCGCTGGACGAGTCCGCCGGCGGCAGCTTCGTCAAGGCACCCGCAGCGAGGAAGCTGCAGGTCGTCAAGGCCATCGAAGGCACGCCCTTCTTCAACGCCGTGCGCGGCCAGTGCGTCACCTCGCTGTACGACAACGACATGGCGTATGCCGTGTTCGGCTACCCCGGCTCGGCCTGGGAAAAAGGGGGCTACATCACGCGCGGCTTCCAGGACCTGAAGTGGCTGCCGGCGCCGAGCAAGGAAGCCAGTCCGCCGCCGTTCCTCGGCTGAGCAGCAACCCCACACCTTCAGGATCGGGACAAGACATGGCCAAGTTCGATTTCAACGACGACTCGGTGGTCGTCATCGTCGGTTCCGGGGCTGGCGGCGGCACGCTCGCCAACGAGCTGTGCCAGCAGGGCATCAAGGTCGTCGTGCTCGAGGCCGGCGCCGTGCAAAGCAGCGCCAGCTTCGTCAACGACGAATGGAAGTCCTTCAGCCAGCTGGCCTGGCTCGACCCACGCACCACCAGCGGCAGCTGGCGCGTGGCCAAGGATTTCGCCGGCCTGCCGGCCTGGATTTGCAAGACCGTGGGTGGCACCACCACGCACTGGGCCGGCGCTTCGCTGCGCTTCCAGGAACACGAGTTCCGGGTGCGCACCCACTACGGTGAGATCAAGGGCGCGAGCCTGATGGACTGGCCGCTGACGCTCAAGGATCTGGAGCCCTACTACGCGCGCGCCGAAGACAAGATGGGTGTCACGCGCACCAACGGCATCCCGGGCCTGCCGGGCAACAACAACTACAAGGTCATGCATGCCGGGGCCATGAAGCTCGGCTACAAAGAGGTGCACACCGGCAACATGGCCATCAACAGCCAGCCGCGCGACGGCCGTGGCCGCTGCATGCAGCTGGGCTTCTGCTTCCAGGGCTGCAAGAGCGGCGCCAAGTGGAGCACCCTCTACGTCGAGTTGCCCAAGGCCGAAAAGACCGGCAACATGGACCTGCGGCCCGAAAGCCACGTCGTGCGCATTGAGCACAACGCGGCCGGCAAGGCGAGCGCCGTGGTCTACATGGACAAGGACGGCAAGGAGCAGCGCCAGAAAGCGCGCATCGTCTGCGTGGCCGGCAACTCGATCGAGACGCCGCGCCTGCTGCTGCTGTCGGCATCCAACCTGTTCAAGGACGGCCTGGCCAACAGCTCGGGCCAGGTGGGGCGCAACTACATGCGCCATATGACCGGCTCGGTCTACGCGATGTTCAAGCAGCCGGTGCACATGTACCGCGGCACCACGATGGCCGGCATCATCCGCGACGAGGCCCGCCACGACACCAGGCGCGGTTTCGTCGGCGGCTACGAACTGGAGACGTTGTCGCTTGGCGTGCCCTTCATGGCCGCGTTCCTGAACCCCGGCGGCTGGGGCAGCGAGTTCGCCGAGTACATGGACAACTACACCCGCCTGGCCGGCATGTGGCTGGTGGGCGAGGACATGCCGCGCGAGAGCAATCGCGTCACCCTCAACGCCAGCGTCAAGGACAAGTACGGCAACGCTGCGCCCAACGTGCACTTCGACGACCACGACAACGACATCGCGATGCGCGAGCACGCCTTCCGCCAGGGCCAGCGCGTGTACGAGGCGGCCGGCGCCATCAAAAGCTTCCGCACCCCGCCCTACCCCAGCACGCACAACATGGGCACCTGCCGCATGGGCGCGTCGGCCCAGGACAGCGTGTGCAACGCCCACGGCCAGACGCACGACATCAGCAACCTGTTCATCAGCGACGGCAGCCAGTTCACCACCGGCGGCGCCGAGAACCCGACGCTGACCATCGTCACACTGGCCATCCGGCAGGCCGAGTACATTGCCAAGCAGATGAGCGCGCGCACGATCTGATGCGGGCCCAGCCAACAGGAGCCATCCATGTGTGAGTTCTTCGTCAAGGCCGACCCCATCCAGTACGAGCAGCGCTCGCGCACCGTGCGCATCCACGGCGTGCTCACCAGCATCCGGCTCGAGAACATGGTGTGGGACATCCTGGCCGAGATGGCCGAGGAAGAAGGCCGCACCACCAACGCGCTGATCGCCCTGTTCCACGACGAGATCCTGGCGCACCGGGGCGAGGTACCCAACTTCGCCAGCTTCCTGCGTGTGACCTGCATGCGCTACCTGCGCCGCCATCAGATCGCGGCCGACCAGGCGCCGCGGCCGGCGGCGTCGACCCACGCGCTGGCGGCCGTCCGCCCTTTGGTGATGCCGCGCCAGCGCAGTGCCTGAACGATCCTTTTTTTGCAGCCGCCATGAGCTTTGTCACCGAAACCCACCCCGGCGTCTGCGCCGCACCCAGCGCAGCCAGCCAGGGCTTCGTGCTCAACCACAGCATGCTGCGCGTCAAGGACCCGGCGGTGTCGCTGGACTTCTACACGCGCCTGTTCGGCATGCGCGTGCTGCGCAAGCTGGATTTCCCGGAGATGAAGTTCTCGCTCTACTTCCTGCACCGCGCCGCCGCCGGTGAAGCCGCGCCGGAGGACGCCGGCGAGCGCACGGCCTGGACATTCGCCCAGCGCGGCATCCTCGAGCTCACCCACAACTGGGGCACCGAGGCCGACGCCGCGTTCAAGTACCACGACGGCAACGCACAGCCGCAGGGCTTCGGCCACATCTGCTTCTCGGTGCCCGACCTCGACGCCGCCGTGCGCTGGTTCGACGACAACCAGGTCAGCTACGTCAAGCGCCCCGAGCAGGGCAAGATGAAGGACGTGGCCTTCATCAAGGATCCGGATGGGTATTGGATCGAGATCGTTCAACCTGGGCTGCTGAAGAATCTGGGGCGCTGAGTAGGGCTAGCCTAGGCGGCCTCTCTGGCCTCTGGTCAGAGGTTTCCCAGGACGCGCCCAACCGCTCTGGTGAATCCAAGGCTGGCGCCGTCTACAACGCCCGGGTTCTCGTTCAGCCGTAAGATGTCGTCCAAGCGGTAACGCTCCACCTTTCGGTAGAGCGTGCTTCGCGACACACCCAAGGCACGTGCCGCCTTCGCCAAGTTGCCTTGATGCTCTTTGATCGCGCGCACGATGGCCATGCGCTCACTTTCTTCCAGACTTTTAGCCTGTGGCTCTTGTGGCGC
>JANMVM010000438.1:0-11892 GCA_031392695.1 Rubrivivax sp. | reverse complement strand
GCGTCGGCGTCGCGCTCGGCCAGCACCTGGTTGCTGGCGAGGTCGATGAGAATGTACTGGCGCGCCGCGATGTCGGGGGGCTGCGGGGTCTGGGCCAGCGCAGAGGCCGAGACAAGGACGAGCAGGAACGAGGTGAACAGTTTCATGGGTCGATTCAGGTGCCGGCGCGCGACGCCCACGCGGCGGTGACGATGTGTTTGAGCACGGGCAGCTGCCCGTGAAAGAAGTGGCCGGCGCCGGGCAGCACGGTCACCGGCAGCGACTGCGGGCGGGCCCAGTCGAAGACGGCCTGCAGCGTCACGACCTCGTCGCATTCGCCGTGGATGACGAGCGTGTCCGCCGGCACGGGGGCGACTTCGAAGCTCTGCACCGCGGGGCCGACGAGCACCACGCGCTCGGCCGCTTCAGCAGCTTCAGCCGCTTCAGCGAGCCGCCGCGCCGCCTGCGAGGCGACCGCGGCGCCGAACGAGAAGCCGGCCAGCACCAGCGGCTGAGCGGCGCGGCGCCAGGCCTGGACGACGGCCAGCGCGTCGTCGACCTCGCCGCGTCCTTCGTCCCAGGCGCCCTGCGAGGCCCCGATGCCGCGGAAGTTGAAGCGCACGCTGGTGTAGCCCAGCTGCACGAAGGCACGCGCCAGCGTCTGCACGACCTTGTTGTCGAGCGTGCCGCCGTGCTGCGGATGCGGGTGGCACAGCACCGCCACGCCGCGTGGCGGTGTAGCGGTGGGTGTGTCGACGGCGCATTCGATCGCCCCGGCCGGGCCGGCGATCGTGCTGCGCTGGGTGGCGGCGTTCATCGGCCGGCTCAGCGGCCGATGTGCGGCGCCAGCAGCAGGCGTTGCACGACCACGCCTTGCCGGAGGTGGCTGTCGACGATCTCGTCGATGTCGTGCTGGTCGACATAGGTGTACCAGGTCTCGTCGGGGTAGACCACCGCCACCGGGCCGCCGGCGCAACGGTCCAGGCAGCCGGCCTTGTTGACGCGCACGCCGCCGGGGCCGGCCAGGCCCGCGGCCTTGACGCGCGTCTTGCAGTGGTCGAAAGCCGCCTGCGCGCCCTGGTGGGCGCAGCAAGCTTCGCCGTTGCTGCGTTCGTTGAGGCAGAAGAACAGGTGGTGCCGGTAGTAACTCATGGCCGCGATTGTAGGGAGCGCGCTGCGTGGCTCAGCGCCGTGCTCCCGGGCGCGACAGCATCCAGCCCATGGCCGCGTAGGGCCAGAGCCAGCCGATCCACTGCGCCAGGCCATGAAAGCGCACGAAGCGGCCCTGCTCCCAGGCCTGCAGGCTCTGCGCCAGATAAGGATCGTCGGGAGCCTGTGCCACGCCGACCACCAGGCCGGTGAGCACCATCAGGCCGACGCCGGCCACCAGCCGACGCGCCAGCGGCATGCTCAGCAGGGCCAGCGCAGTGCCCAGCACGAGGCCCGGCACCGAGCGCGCGCCCCACCACGACAGCGCGTGCTGGGGGCCGAAGTTGAGTAGCGTCGACAGCGTCATCGCCGCCAGCGCCAGCAGCAGGGCGCCGAGCACCATCACGCCGCGGCGCCACCCCGGCGCGACGACCGAGAACGCCACCATGCACGGGGCCAGCAGGCCCAGAGCGACGAGCAGCGTCTCGGCCAGCGGCCGCAGCGGCGTGGCTGCCGGCCCTTGCGCGACGAGCAGGGCCAGGGCCGGCTCGGCCCAGGGCACGCCGGTCAGCAGGTGCAACAGCCATTCGCGCAGCCGCTCGCCGACTTGGCCCAGGCCCAGCGGCACCGGCGTCGGAAACAGCAGGCCCACTGGCCACAGCACGATGAGGGCGAGGGCGAAGGCCGCGTCGCCAGCGAACCAGCGCGCGCGCAGCCGGTTCCAGCGGTCGACCAGGCCCGCGGCGTGCACCGCCACCGCCAGCAGGCCGCCGCCCAGCGCGCCCGCGGTGTTCATGGCCCAGTCCTCACGCGCCGGCACGCGCCCAGGCACGAAGTGCTGCAGCAACTCACAGCCATACGACAGCGCCGTGGCCAGGGCCAGGGCCCAGGCGAGGGCGGCGCCGGTGCGCCAGCCGCTGCGCAACGCGGCCACCGTCAGCAGCCCGCCCAGGGGCAGATAGCCGAGCAGGTTGGAGACGATGTCGAAGACCGACTGATGCACCGCGGTGGGCAGCCAGGCCAGGGCTGACAGCGGTTGCCCCGGCGGCCAGCGCCAACCCTCGAACGGGTAGAGGCTGGCATAGACCACGAGCGCCGCATAGGCCAGCGCCAGCCAGGTCGCCGAGCTGCGGTGCCGGGGGCCGGTCATGGGGCGACCCTGCGCGCAAAGCGCTCCGGGATGAGCGCCGTCGAGTGGCCCTGCGCGCTCATCAGGCAAGCTACGCGCCGCGCGCTCCGGTATTCGCATTTCGGGCGGCCTGGCAGGCTCATGGCCGCATCAAAAGGGCTTGACGACGACCAGCACCACGGTGGCGGCAAACAGCAGCACCGTGACTTCGTTGAACACGCGGTACCAGCGGTGGCTGTGCGGGTTGGCCACCTGCTCGAAGCCGCGCAGCAGTCTGCGGCAGGTGTGGTGATAGCCGACCGCGCCCACCACCAGCAGCAGCTTGACATGCATCCAGCCCTGCCCCCTGCCCACGCCGTAGCCGAGCCACAACCACACGCCGAGCACGAGCGCCGGCACCATCAGCAGGCTCGAAAAGCGGTAGAGCTTGCGCGCCATGACCAGCAGCCGCTCGCGTTCGGCGTGGCTGTCGCGCGGCACCATGGCCAGGTTGACGAACAGGCGCGGCAGGTAGAACAGGCCCGCGAACCAGCTCGTGACAAAGACGATGTGGAAGGCCTTGACCCAGAGGTATCCGCTGCTCATCGAACCATTATCGCGGCCGCGTCGGTGCGGCCCTGGCGTCGGCGGCAGGCCAAAAAAGAGCCCCGGCCAAAGCCGGGGCTGGTAAGCCTTATCGCTGTCATCACGCTAAGGCACCTGCTCAGGGAGGAAAAGCAGGGAACGACAGCCTCGCAGCTATCATCCGCTGACGACTTTAGCAGAATGAAAATCGATGCGCCACGCAGGTTTTGCCGCATAGCGGCGGCAAGCCGGCACCGGCCCCGGAGCCCGATGTGCAGACACCCCCCCCGTTTCCGAGCAGCCGGCCCCGGCGCCTGCGCCGCGATGCCTTCACGCGCGAGCTGGTGCGCGAATCGCGCCTGGCGCCGCAGGACCTGATCCTGCCGGTGTTCGTGCTCGACGGCCACGGCCAGGTGCAGGACGTGGCCAGCATGCCCGGCGTACAGCGCCGCAGCCTCGATGGCTTGTTTGCCGTCGCTGAGCAGTGCCTGCAACTGGGGGTGCCGGTGATGGCGCTGTTCCCGGTCATCGACCCGGCGCTCAAGACCGCCGACGGCCGCGAGGCCACCAACCCCGATGGCCTGGTGCTGCGCGTCGTGCGCGAGCTCAAGCAGCGCTTCCCCGAGCTCGGCCTGCTCACCGATGTCGCGCTCGATCCCTACACCAGCCACGGCCAGGACGGCCTGCTCGACGACAGTGGCTACATCCTCAACGAGCCCACGGTCGAGGTGCTCAAGCAGCAGGCCCTGCTGCATGCGCGCGCCGGCGTCGACATCGTGGCGCCCAGCGACATGATGGACGGCCGCATCGGCGCCATCCGCGCCGAGCTCGAGGCCGGTGGCGCCATCCACACCCGCATCATGGCCTACAGCGCCAAGTACGCGAGCGCCTTCTACGGCCCCTTCCGCGACGCCGTGGGCAGCAAGGGCAACCTGGGCAAGAGCGACAAGAAGTCCTACCAGATGGACCCCGGCAACTCCGACGAGGCGCTGCGCGAGGTGGCGCTGGACATCGCCGAGGGCGCCGACATGGTGATGGTCAAGCCGGGCATGCCCTACCTCGACATCGTGCGCCGCGTCAAGGACGCCTTTCGCATGCCCACCTTCGTCTACCAGGTCAGCGGCGAATACGCCATGCTCAAGGCCGCCGCGGCCAACGGCTGGCTCGACCACGACGCGGTGATGATGGAGTCGCTGATCGCCTTCAAGCGTGCCGGCGCCGACGGCGTGCTGAGCTACTTTGCGCTCGACGCCGCGCGGTTGCTGCGGCAGCCCTGATGCGTGTCTTCCACATCCAGGGCGAGCAGTTCACCGAGCTCGCGGCGCTGCCCGACGAGGCCCCGAGCGCAGGCTTCCTGTGGGTCGGCAGCGCGCGGCGCGAGTTCGAGCCCGGTGCCGCCGAGATCCAGGCCGCGCTGCAGCGCTGGACCGGTGGCCAGATGGTCGACCTGCACGTCTCGGATCTGCTCAACAACCAGCTGCCCAGCCACTTCGACTACACGTCGTGGTATGACCTCATGGTGTTCCGCCGCCTGGCCCCCGGCGCGGGCAGCGAGGAGCTCTTCGTCGACGAGACACGCGGCACGGTGGCCAGCGCGCGCAAGGCGCTGCAGCGCATCGATACCAGCCCGGTGGGCTTTGCCGTCTTTGACCGCGTGCTGATCACGGTGCATCCCGCCGACTGCGCGGTGCGCGAGTACTTTGCGCAGCGCCTGATGTCCCAGGCCACCGGCGCCGAGACGCGCGGCTCGGCGCGCATGCCCAGCAGCCCGGCCGACCTGATGCTGCGCATGCTCAACCACATGGTCGACAGCTACCTCGACCTGCGCCGCCTGCTCACCAAGCAGCTGGGTTACCTGCAGCAGGAGCTGCTCGACCCGCGCAGCCGCTTCGACGACTGGGCCGTGCTGCTGGATTCGCGCAACGCGCTGCACATGCTCGAAGCCACCAGCGAGGACCAGCGCAGCGCGGTGCAGGAGTGGATCGACGCGCTCGACGAATGGCCCGAAGGTGCCGATGCCCAGGCGCGGCGTGACCGCGAGCTGCTGCGCGTGCGCTCGCGCGATGTGCTCGAACACGTCGAACGCGTGCTGACCCACGTGCGGCGGCTCGAGCAGAGCGCCGAGACTGCAGTGCAGATGCACTTCTCGGCGCTCGGCCACCGCACCAATGACATCATGCGCACGCTCACCGTGCTGACCGCCATCTTCCTGCCGCTGAACTTGATCACCGGCTTCTTCGGCATGAACTTCGATGGCCTGCCGTTGATCCACCGCAGTGCCGGCGTGTGGGTGGCGTTGGCCATGATGGCGGCCGTGGTCGTGGGGCTGTGGCTGCTGTTCCGGCGCCGGCGCTATTTCGGCACGCGCGACGATGCGTCGCGCGACGCTGGCCCACGCGACGTTGGCGCGAGCAACGAATGAGCCGGCCTTGAGGCCCACCACCCGCCAGCTCTGGGTGCTGGTGGCGCTGACCCTGGTGTGGGGCCTGAACTGGCCGGTGATGAAGCTCGGCGTGAGCGGCCTGCCCGGCGCGCCGCAGGCCTATCCGGCGCTCACCTTTCGCGCGCTGTCGCTGCTGTTCGGGCTGCCGGTGCTGGGTGCCGCGCTGGCGTGGCTCAAGGTGCCGCTGGCGGTGCCGCGCCGGCACTGGCGCGAGCTGGCCGTGCTGACGCTGCTCAACATGGGCGTTTGGCACGTCATCGTGATTCTCGGCGTGCAGCAGCTCAGCTCGGGCCGCTCGGCCATCCTCGGCTACACCATGCCGGTGTTCGCGGCGCTGTGGGGTCGCTGGGTCTGGGGCGAGCGCCTGAGCACGCGCCAGTTCCTGGGCGTCGCGGCGGCGGCGCTCGGGGTGCTGCTGCTGCTGTCGGGTGAGCTTGCGCGCTTCAGCGGCGCGCCCTGGGCTGCGCTGTCGGTGGTCGCGGCGGCGGCGGTGTGGGCGCTGGGCACGCACCTGCTGCGCCGCTCGACGATGGAGCTGCCGCTGCTGGCGATCGTGTTCTGGATGACGGCCGGCACGACGGCGCTGATGACGCTGCTCAGCATCAGCGTCGAAAGCGATCTCTGGCGCGCGCCTGAGCCGCATGTCTGGGGCGCCATCGCCTACAACGCGGTGGGCGTGTTCGGCTTCGCGCACGCCGCCTGGTTCTACCTGGCGCGCAGCATGCCGCCGGTGGCCAGCTCGGTGAGCGTGATGCTGATCCCGGTGCTGGGCGTCTTCAGCGGCGCCGTGCTGCTGGGCGAGGCGCTGCACTGGCAGGACTGGACCGCGGTGGGCTTGATGGTGGCGGCCATCGGCCTGGTGCTGCTCAAGCGCTGAGCGCGGCCGGTCTACAACTGCCGCTGACGCGACAGCGGCGGGTTGCGCTCGAAGTAGCGCTGGATGCCGCTGGCCAGTGCCGCCACCAACTCGGCGCGGTAGGCGGGGTCGCGCAGGCGGGCTTCTTCTTCGGGGTTGGAGATGAAGGCCGTCTCCACCAGGATGCTCGGAATGTCCGGCGCCTTGAGCACCGCAAAGCCGGCCTGCTCGACCTGCGCCTTGTGCAGCCGGCCGACGCGGCCGATGCGGCCCAGCACCTCGGCGCCGAGCTTCAGGCTGTCCTTGATCTGCGCGGTGGTGCTCATGTCCAGCATGGCCTGCAGCAGCTGCGGGTCGCGCACGCGGGCGACGTTGACGCCGCCGACCTGGTCGGCCGAGTTCTCGCGCTCTGCCATCCAGCGCGCGGCGGCGCTGCTGGCGCCTCGCGTGCTCAGCGCAAACACGCTCGCGCCGCGCGCTTCGGGCTTGAAAAAGGCGTCGGCGTGCAGGCTCACGAAGAGGTCGGCTTGCACGCGCCGCGCCTTGCGCACGCGCTCGTTCAGCGGCACGAAGAAGTCGGCGTCGCGCGTCATCATCACGCGCATGCCGGGCCGCGCGTTGAGCTTGTCGCGCAGCTGCAGTGCCACCGCCAGCACGACGTCCTTCTCGCGCAGACCGCTGGGGCCGATGGCGCCGGGATCCTCGCCGCCATGGCCTGGGTCGAGCGCGACGATGATCAGGCGGTCGACGCGGCGGCGCTCTTCGGCCGTGGCCGGTGCCGGCGGGGGCGGCGGCGCCGGGGTGTTGAGGGCCACCGCGGGCGCGGGGGGTAGCAGCAGGGGCAGCAGCGGCGCCAGGGCTGGCGGCGGCTGCGCGTGCGGGGGCACTGCGCTGGCGCCGGTGCCGGTGCCGGGGGCAGCCGCGATGACGCTGGCATTGGGCTTGTCGATGCGCGCGATGAGTTCGCCCAGCGCGTCCTGCACGGCCTGGGTGGCACGTTGCTCGGCGCTTTCCTTGTCGCGGATGAGCGCCAGCAGCGGGTCGGCTTCCTGGGCCGGAAAGAGGTCGAACACCAACCGGTGCTGGTAGACCCCCACCGGCGCGAGCGTGAACTGCTCGGGCCGGATCGGCTGCTTCAAGTCGAACACCAGCCGCACCACGCGCGGCAGGTACTGGCCGACGCGCACGCCCGCGATGAAGGGGTCGTCGGCGCGCACCTTGCCCACCAGCTCGCGCAGCGCCGGGCTGAGTTCGAGCTTGTTGATGTCCACCACCAGGCGGTGCGGCGCTTCGGTGAGCAATTGGGTGGCCTCGAGCGCCTGGTCGGACTCGATCGTCACGCGCGTGTAGTCGCGCGCCGGCCACAGGCGCACGGCCACGATGGCGGCGCCCCAAGCCAGGTCGTGGGCGCCCAGCAGCAGCGCCAGCTGGCCCATCGAGCGCAGTGCGGCGCGCCGCCCGGGATGCTTCATGGCAGCAGCTCCAGGCCGCGCGGCGTGCAGGCCTGGACCTGCACCGCGCGCTGGTCCGCGGCGCCGGGCTCGATGCTCAGGCGCAGGTCGGGCAGCGGCAACCGCGCGGCAGCGTGCTCGGGCCACTCGGCCAGCTTCAGGCCCGGCGCGGCGAAGACGTCGCGCAAGCCGGCATCGACCCATTCGCGCGCGTCTTCGAAACGATAGAAGTCGAGGTGCGCGATGCTCAAGCCCGGCAGTTCGTAGGGCTCCAGCACCGCATAGGTGGGGCTCTTGATGCGCCCGGCGACACCGAGCGCGCGCAGCAGGTGGCGCACGAAGGTCGTCTTGCCGGCACCCAGCGGGCCGCGCAGTTCGATGAAGGCGTCGCGCAAGGCCGGCCGGCGCGCCAGCGCCTGCGCAAAAGTGGCACAGGCCGCTTCGTCGGGCCAGTGCAGGTGGCGGGTTTCTAGAATGGGGGCATGCCCGGTGAGCATCACATCAGCAAGGAGCAGCTCGTCGTGCAGCTGCGCGAGTGGGCGCATGGGCTGGGATTCTCCCAGATCGGCATCACCGGCGTCGACCTCGCGTCGGCCGAGGCAGGCCTGCGCGAGTGGCTGGCCGCGGGCTTTCATGGCCAGATGGGCTACATGGCGGCGCACGGCCTGAAGCGGGCGCGCCCTGCCGAGTTGGTCGCCGGCACGGTGAGCGTCATCAGTGCGCGCATGGATTACCTGCCGCGCGACGCGAGCCCCGGCTGGGCCGACGAGGAGCGCGCCGCGCAGGCCGACGCGCAGCGTGCCGTGGTCTCGCTGTATGCCCGCGGCCGCGACTATCACAAGGTGCTGCGCGCGCGCCTGCAGCGCCTGGCCGAACGCCTGGCCGCGGCGGTGGGCCCGCTCGGCCACCGCGTGTTCACCGACTCGGCGCCGGTGCTGGAAGTCGAGCTGGCCAGCCGCGCCGGCCTCGGCTGGCGCGGCAAGCACACGCTGGCGCTGTCGCGCGACGCGGGCTCGATGTTCTTTCTGGGCGAGATCTACATCGACCTGGCGCTGCCCGTCGACGCGCCCGTCAGCGCGCACTGCGGCCAGTGCAGCGCCTGCATCAGCGTGTGCCCGACGCAGGCCATCGTGGCGCCCTACCGGCTCGATGCGCGGCGCTGCATCAGCTACCTCACCATCGAGCATCCCGGCGCCATCGCGCCCGAGCTGCGGCCGCTCATCGGCAACCGCATCTTTGGCTGCGACGACTGCCAGCTCGTCTGCCCCTGGAACAAGTACGCCCAGCGCAGCAAGCTGCCCGACTTCGACGTGCGCGAGCCGCTGGCCAGCGCCTCGCTGCTGCAGTTGTGGGCCTGGAGCGAGGCCGACTTCCTGCGCCGCACCGAAGGCAGCGCCATGCGCCGCATCGGCTGGACGCGCTGGCGGCGCAATCTGGCCGTGGGCCTGGGCAATGCCTGGCGCGACAGCGGCGACCCGGCACTGGCCCAGGCGCTGAGTAGCGCGCGCGACAGCGCCGAGGCGCTGGTGCAGGAGCACATCGACTGGGCGCTGGCCCAGCACGTTGGGCCTCACTGAGCCAGGCTGCGCCAAGCCGCCAGCCACAGGGGCAGGGCGACCATGCCGATCAGCGTCGACACCGTCACCAGCCCGGCCGTGAAGCCGCCGTGCCCGCCCAGGCGCACCGCCAGCACGTAGGCGCTGGACGCGGTGGGCAGGGCGGCAAAGGCCACCACGATGGCCTGCTGGCCGCTCGGCAGGCCGAGTGCGATCACCAGGCCCACGGCCAGGGCCGGTAGCACGGCATGGCGAATCGCCAGCAGTGCCGCGGCCAGCCGCGGGCCTTCGCGCAGCGCGCCCAGCTGCAGCCCTGCGCCCACCGCCATCAAGCCCAGTGGCAGCGCCGCAGCACCCATGCGGCCCAGCGTGGTGGCGGCCAGCTCCGGCAACTTCAAGCCCGCCAAATTGAACAGCAGCGCCGAGCCGGTAGCCAGGAGGAGCGGGTTGCGCAGCAGCTCGCGCGCATAGCCGTGGCCGCCGCGGCGCGCCAGCGGCCACACCGCCGCGACGTTGGCCACCGGCACGCACACCGACATCAGCAGCGCCATCCAGGCCACTCCGGCGCCGCCGGCCAGCCGTTCGGCCAGGGCCAGCGCGACATAGGAATTGAAGCGAAAGGCAGTCTGCGCGCCCGAGGCGTGCAGGTGCGGGTCGACGCCGGGGAAGGCGCGCAGCGAGAAGGCCAGCGCCACGCCCACGCCCACCACCGCCAGCGCGCTGCCGGCCAGCGGCAGCGCGGTGGAGAGGTCGAGCGGGTTGCGCACGATGGCGCTGAACAGCAGCGCCGGGAACAGCACGTGGTAGACCAGTCGCTCGGCACCGTCCCACACCGGGCGCGACAGCGCCGTGTGGTGGCAGATCAGGTAGCCGCAGACGATGAGCAGAAAATCGGGCAGCAGGAGCAGGGCATCGGACATGGAAGCGCAGTATCGGGCTTGCCCGCCAGCGTGCTTCGGCACGGCGGCGCCGGTCGGCGGCGCAGGCACCATTGGCGTTGTGGGTGTCCGTGCCCGCGCTTCGGAGCCTTCACCCTTGACACCCTCGACAACCTTGACAACCTTGAATCTCACCCGACGTCCTCTGCTGTGTGCCGCCTTGCTGCTGGCACTGGGCGCGCAGGCCCAGGAGGCCCCGCTGCTCGTCGAAGGGCAGCCCTTCGCGCGCCACGTGCCCGTCGCCGGGGCGGAGTTGCTGCTCAACGGCACGGGCGTGCGCGCGGTGGCCTGGTTCAAGGGCTACGCAGCGGGGCTCTACCTGCCCTTGCGGGCCCGCACCGCGACGCAGGCGCTGGCCCAGCCCGGCCCCAAGCGCCTGCAGTTGCGCATGCTGCAGGAAGTGCCCGCGGCCGAATTCGTCAAGGCCCTGAGGAAGGGCATCGAGCGCAACAGCGCCGGCGCCGACACGGCGGCGCTGGCGCCACGCATCGAGCGCTTTGCCGAGCTCATCCTGGCCAGCGGCGCGGTGCACAAGGGCGACGTCGTCGACCTCGACTTCGATCCCGCGCGCGGCCTGCTCTTCAGCCGCAATGGCACACTGCGCGGCGAGCCGATCACGGGCGACGAGTTCTACGCGGCGCTGCTGCGCGCCTTCATCGGCGAGCATCCTTACGACGAACGGCTCAAGGCCGGCTTGCTGGCGCAGCCGTCCGGCAGCGGACCCTGATCACACCCCTGAAAGAGACCAACCCCATGCAACTGACCCGCATCGCCCTGCTGGCTACCGCCCTGACCCTGCCGCTGGTGGCCTGGGCGCAGGCCTACCCGACCAGGCCGGTGCGCCTGATCGTGCCCTTCGCGCCCGGCGGCACCACCGACATCGTGGCCCGCATCGTGAGCGAGAAGATGGGCGCCGCGCTGGGCCAGACGGTGGTGGTCGAGAACAAGGCCGGCGGCGGCGGCTCGGTGGGCGCGCTGGAGATGATCAAGGCCGCGCCCGACGGCCATGTGCTGGGCATGGCCACGGTGTCGACCACCGCCGCCAACCCGGCCATCAACCCGAAGATCGGCTACAACCCGGCGGTCGACTTCGTGCCCATCATCAACATCGCGGCCACGCCCAACGTGATCGCCGTGCACCCGAGCTTTCCGGCGCGCGACTACAAGGGCTTCATCGCCGAGCTCAAGAAGAACCCGGGCAAGTACAGCTACAGCAGTTCGGGCACGGGCGGCATCGGTCACCTGCAGACCGAGCTCTTCAAGAGCCTGGCCGGGGTCTTCATGACGCACATTCCCTACCGCGGCGCAGGCCCGGCGCTCAACGACACCGTGGCCGGGCAGGTGCAGATCATCTTCGACAACATGCCCTCGGCCTTGCCCTTCATCAAGGACGGCCGGCTGATTCCGATCGTCGTCGCAGCGCCGGCGCGCCTGGCGCAATTGCCCAACGTGCCGACCTTCAAGGAAGTCGGACTGGAGCCCGTCAACCGCATGGCCTACTACGGCGTCCTGGCGCCCAAGGGCACGCCCAAGGAGGTCGTCGACAAGGTCGCCTCGGCGGTGAAGAAGTCGCTTGAGGACGCGAATGTGCGCAAGCGCATCGAGGACACCGGCTCACTCATCGTCGGCAACACGCCGGAGCAATTTGCGGCGCAGATGAAGGCCGAGCTCGAGATCTACAAGAGCGTTGTCGTCAAGCAGCGCCTGAGTCTGGAATGAGCCGCACGGCGCGCAGCGGATGAGCGATCCGCTGGCTGCTGACAGCCAGGCCTCGATCGACCGCTTCATCGACGCGCTGTGGATCGAGGACGGCCTGGCGCCGCTGAC
>JANMVM010000419.1:0-2627 GCA_031392695.1 Rubrivivax sp. | reverse complement strand
CGGCAACTCCTGATGACCTCGAAGGTCTTCGCCTTCATCATGGTCATCGGCGTCGTCGGCTATCTCTGCGACCTGGCGCTGCGCTCGCTACAGCGGCGGCTAACGCCGTGGGCGGATGGGACGGAACTGGCATGAGCACGTCGTCGTCATCGCGCCCCATGACCCCCATGAAGCCCGTGGCGCCCATCTCCGCAGACGCTCTCCCGGCCGCGGGAACCCCCTTCAGAATGTCGCGCTGGGCGGGCCTCTTGCGCGCGCTGCTGCTGCCTGCGGTGCTGGTGCTGGTGTGGCAGCTCTGGGCACTGACACTGCCGCCGGACACGCGAGCGCCGGCGCCGGCCAAGGTGGTGACCACCTTCATCGATCTCGTCGCCAATGGCGGGCTGCCGATGGCCACCGCGCAAAGCCTCGGCCGCGTGCTCGTCGGCTTCGCCTGCGCGCTGGCTCTCGGCGTGGCGCTCGGCATGCTGATGGGCTCGAGCCGGCGCCTGCGCAACAACCTCGACCCCATCATCGAAAGCTTCCGCCCGATCGCGCCGATGGCCGTGCTGCCGATCGCCATCCTCTGGCTCGGCACCGGCACGCCGACGGCGCTGGCCATCGTCGCCTACGCCGCGTTCTTCCCGCTGCTGGTGAACACCGTCCACGGGGTGAGCCGCGTCGATCGCAAGCTGGTGCAGGCCGCGCTGACCATGGGTGTGCCGCGCTCGCGCATCCTCCTGTCGGTGGTGCTGCCCGGGTCGCTGCCGAGCATCCTGCTGGGTGCGCGGCTGGCCATGGGCGTGGCCTGGACTGCCATCATCGCCGCCGAGCTGGCCGTCGGCGCCAAGTCGGGCGGCGGCGGGTCGGGCGGCATCGGCCAGATGATGTTCGTCTTCTATGCCTACAGCATCGACCTCAACGCGATCGTCGTCTGCATGATCGTCGTCGGCATCGTCGCCTTGTCCATCGACCGGCTGTTCCGCGCCGCCGAATACCGGTTAACTCCATGGAGACACTGACATGGGCTCAGAGATGATGGACAGCCAGGCAACGCCCAAGCTGCGCCTGCTCGAGATTTCCAAACATTTTGTGGCGCCGCGCACCGGGCAGCGCACGCTGGCGGTGTCGGATGTGAGCCTGGACATCCAGGCCGGCGAATTCGTCTGCATCGTCGGGCCTTCGGGCTGCGGCAAGTCGACCGTGCTGAACATGCTGGCGGGCCTGGATGCACCCACCGCCGGCACGATGGAAAAAGACGGCGTGCCGATCGTCGGCCCTGGTGCCGACCGCGGCGTGATGTTCCAGGACTATGCGCTGATGCCGTGGCAGAACGTGGTCGACAACGTCGGCTTCGGCCTGCGCCACGGCACGCCCGGCAAGCCCTTCACGCCGGCGCAGCGCGAAGAGCGCATCCGCCATTTCGTCGATCTGGTCAAACTCACCGGCTCCGAGAAGAAGTACCCGCACCAACTCTCGGGCGGCATGCGCCAGCGCGTCGCACTGGCGCGCCTGCTCGCCAACGGGCCCGATGTGCTGCTGATGGACGAGCCGCTTGGTGCGCTCGACGCGCAGACGCGGCTGATCCTGCAGGTCGAGCTGCTGCGCATCTGGGGCGAGACCGCGCCGCAAGAGCAGCGCAAGACCGCCCTCTTCATCACCCACGACATCGAGGAGGCCGTATTCCTCGGCGACCGCGTGGTGGTGATGAGCAGCCACCCCGGCCGCATCCGTGCGGTGCTGACGATCGACTTGCCGCGCCCGCGCGACGAATCGATGCGCGGCACGCCGCAATTTGGCCACTTCGTCGACGAAATCTGGGAGCTCATCCGCGACGAGGCCTACCGCGCCATTGGCGGGGAGGTCAGCGCACCGGCGGCACCGATCGAGGCCGTGGTCTAGGCGCAGGCCAGAGAATTGTCAGACCATCACAACCTTACACAAGGAGCAAGACACATGTCCAAGGAACTCACAGGCCCGGTCGCGGCAACGCGGCGCCAGATCGTCCTCAGCGGCCTCGGCGGCCTTGGTGCGGTGACGGTGAGCGCCTTCATCGCCTTGCCCGGCATCGTCGGCGCGCAGGGCGCGCGCAAGCCGCTCAAGGTGTCGGTCGGGCGCATTCCCTGGGCCGCCGGCAATTCGCCGATGACGCAGTACATGATGCTCAACAAGCTGTTCGAGAAGCGCGCCGCCGAGCTGGGCTACGACCTGACGGTGGACTGGCGCGAATACCCGACTGCGCTGCCGATGGTCGAGGCGATGGTGGGCAACAACCTCGACATGGGCATGTGGGGCAACACGCCGATCATCCGCGGCATCTCGGCCGGGCTGCCGATCAGCCTGATGGTGGTCGGCGAAGGCCACCTGCGCTTCCTCATCACCACCCGCAAAGGCTCGCCGATCCGCAACATCCAGGACTTGAAGGGCAAGACCATCGGCGTCTCGCTCGGTGGCGACCCGCAGAGCGCGTTGTCGCAGATGCTGCGCCACGAACTGGGCAGCGCCGACCCCAAGGACAACGGCATCAAGTTCGTCAACATGCCCACGCACGCGCAGGCGGCTTCGGTGCCGACCGGCGTCGATGCCACCTGCACCATCTACCCGGCGTACCTGGCAGCACAGAGCACCGGCACGGTGGCCATCGCCAA
>JANMVM010000378.1:0-9473 GCA_031392695.1 Rubrivivax sp. | reverse complement strand
CCCTTCTGCGCGATCGGGCAGCGGGTGTGGAAGTGGCAACCGCTGGGCGGGTGGATGGGGCTCGGTACATCGCCCTCGAGCGCGATGCGCTGGCGCTTGATGCTGGGGTCGGGGATCGGCACCGCCGACAGCAGCGCTTCGGTGTAGGGGTGCAGGGGGTTGGTATACAGGCCCTTGGCCGGCGCGATCTCGACGATGCGGCCCAAGTACATCACGGCCACGCGGTGACTGATGTGCTCGACCACGCTCAAGTCGTGGGCGATGAAGACGTAGGTCAGCTTGAACTGCTCGCGCAGGTCTTCGAGCAGGTTGATGACCTGGGCCTGGATCGACACGTCGAGCGCCGAGACCGCCTCGTCGCAGACGATCAGCTTCGGCGACACCGCCAGCGCGCGCGCGATGCCGATGCGCTGGCGCTGGCCGCCGGAGAATTCGTGCGGATAGCGGCGCATGTGGTCCGCCGACAGGCCCACCGTCTCGAGCAACTGCACGATGCGCGCGTCGTGGTCCTGCCGCGTCTTGGCCAGCTTGTGGATGATCAGCGCCTCGCCGACGATGGCGCCCACCGTCATGCGCGGGTTCAAGCTGGCGTAGGGGTCCTGGAAGATGATCTGCATGTCGCGCGCCAGCGCCCGCAGCTCGTCCTTGCCGGCGTGGGTCACGCTCTTGCCTTCGAACCAGACCTCGCCCGAAGTCGGCTCGATGAGGCGCAGGATGCAGCGGCCCGTGGTGCTCTTGCCGCAGCCGCTTTCGCCCACCACGCCCAGCGTCTCGCCGGCCGCCAGTTCGAAGCTCACGCCGTCGACGGCATGCACCTGCTCGACGGTGCGGTTGAGCAGCCCGCCGTGGATGGGGAAGCGCTTGACGAGGTCCTGGACCTTGAGCAGCGGCGTGGTCATCGCGCGGCGCTTTCCAGGATGCAGGCCACTTTGTGCCCCGGCACCACCTCGCGCAGCGGCGGCGTGGCCTGCAGGCATTCGGGCATCACGAACTTGCAGCGGCCGGCGAAGCGGCAGCCCTCGGCCGGGTCGATGAGCTTGGGCACGGTGCCGGCGATGGCCTCCAGCCGCACTTTGTGCGTGGCCGCGGTGTCGATGCGCGGGATGCTGCGGATCAGGCCCTGCGTGTAGGGGTGGCGGGGGCGCGCGAACAGCGCTTCGACGGTGGCTTCCTCGACCACCTTGCCGGCGTACATCACGACCACGCGCTGCGCCGTCTCGGCGACCACGCCCATGGCGTGGGTGATCAGCATCACGGCCATCCCCAGGCGGTCTTTCAGCTCGCCCATGAGGTCCAGGATCTGGGCCTGGATGGTGACGTCGAGCGCCGTCGTCGGCTCGTCGGCGATCAGCAGCTTGGGATTGCAGGCCAGCGCGATGGCGATCATCACGCGCTGGCGCATGCCGCCGCTGAACTGGTGCGGGTAGTCCTTGACGCGGCGCTCGGGGGTCGGGATGCGCACCAGCTTGAGCATCTCCACGGCACGGTTCATGGCCTCCTTGTTGGACAGGCCGTCGTGCAGCCGGATGCTCTCGGCGATCTGCTCGCCGATCGTGTACACCGGGTTGAGCGAAGTCATCGGCTCCTGGAAGATGATGGCGATTTCCTTGGCGCGGATGCGGCGCATGTCCTCGGGCCCCAGCGGCACCAGGTCGCGGCCCTGCCACAGCACCTGGCCGGCGACGATCTTGCCCGGCGGCATGTCGATGAGCTTCATCACCGTCTTGGCCATGACGCTCTTGCCGCAGCCCGATTCGCCCACCACGCCCAGCGTCTGGGCAGCGTCGATGTGGAGGTCGACACCGTCGACGGCGTGCAGCCAGCCGTCGTCGGTCTTGAAGTGGGTCTTCAGGCCCTTGATTTCCAGCAGCGCCATGGTCAGAGCACGCGCCTGGGGTCGAGCGCGTCGCGCAGCCCGTCGCCGACGAAGTTGATGGTCAGCACCGTGATGAAGATCGCCAGCCCCGGGAACAGCGCCCAGTGCGCGGCCACGTCCATGTAGTCGCGGCCGTCGTAGAGGATGCGGCCCCAGGTCGGGATGTCGGGCGGGAAGCCGAGGCCCAGGAACGACAGCGTGCTCTCGGCGATGATGGCCGCGGCGACGTCGATGGTGGCGGCCACGATCACCGGCCCCAGGCTGTTGGGCAGGATGTGCCGCACCACCTGGCGCGGCACGCTGGCGCCCAGCGCGCGCGCGGCCTCGACGAATTCCTTTTCGCGCAGGCTGAAGAACTGCGCCCGCACCAGGCGCGCCACCGGCATCCAGCGGAAGCCGCCGATGACGACGACGATGAGGATGAAGATCCCTACCTCCAGGCCGAGCCACTGCTTGAGCGGCTCGCGAAAGAGAAAGATCAGCAGCAGCAGCAAGGGCAGCTGCGGCAGGCTCAGGAAGAGGTCGGTGACCCACATCAGCAGGGTGTCGACCCAGCCGCGCGAGATGCCGGCGATGGCGCCGATGGTCACGCCCACGGTGATGGCCATCAACATCGCCGCCACGCCCACCGCCAGCGAGATGCGGCCGCCGTAGAGCATGCGGGCCAGCAGGTCGCGGCCGAGGTCGTCGGTACCCATCAGGTGCTTCGACGATGGGTCGGCCAGGCGCGACCGGAAGTCGATGTCGTTGATGCCGACCTTGTAGAACAGCGGCCCCAGCAGCACCGCCAGCGCCAGCGCTGCCAGCACCCAGAGGCTGAAGTAGGCCATGCGGTGGCGCTTGAAACGCCGCCAGGCCTCGGCCCAGGGCGCGATGCTGACGATCGCCCTGCCGAGCTCCGGCGCCGGATGGACTTGCGTGATTTCTTGCATTGGGCAGGGGTCTTGGGCGGATCGGGCTAGCTATCGGTAGCTGATGCGGGGGTCGAGCCAGGCATAGATGATGTCGGCAAGGAGGTTGAAGAGGATCACCAGCGCGCTGAGCACGAAGGTCACGGCCATGATCACCGGCATGTCGTTGCGCAGGATGGCGTCGATGAGCAGGCTGCCGATGCCGGGGATACGGAAGATCTGCTCGGTGACGATGGCGCCGCCAAACACCGCCGGCAGCTGCAGCGCCACCAGCGTGACGACCGGGATGAGCGCGTTGCGCACGACGTGCTTGTTGATCACGACGCGCTCGGACAGCCCCTTGCTGCGCGCGGTGGTCACGTAGTCCAGGCGCACCACGTCGAGCACCGACGAACGCACGTAGCGCATCCAGCTGGCGGCCTGGAAAAGGCCCAGCACCGAGATCGGCATGATGCTCTGGCGGAAGTGCTCCCACCACCAGCGCCAGCCGGTCTCGGCGATGTCGGCGCGGAAGACGAAAGGCAGCCAGCCCAGGTAGATGCTGAAGACCAGGATGAAGAGCACGCCGGTGAAGAAGGTGGGCAGCGAAAAGCCGATGAAGGCGATGGTGCTGGCGATGCGATCGAACCAGGAATAGGGCTTCACGGCCGCCAGCACGCCCACCGGCAAGGCCACCGCCAGGGCCAGCAGCTGTGACATGCCGATGACCGCGATCGTCACCGGCAGGCGCTGCAGGATGAGCTTGTCGACATCGATGCGGCTGACGAAGGAAAAGCCCCAGTCGCCGCGCAGCATGTTGACGATCCAGTGGAAGTAGCGCTGCCAGACCGGATCGTCGAGGCCGAACTTCGCGCGCAGCGCCAGGCGCACCTCGGGCGGCACGTTGGGGTTGGTGGCCAGCTCTTCGAACGGATCGCCCGGGGCCAGCGCCAGCACCGTGAACAGGATGATGCTGATGCCCAGCAGGCTGGGCAGGGCGATCAGCAGGCGGCGCAGGATGTAGTGGAACAAGCGCGGTGACCAAGTTAGACCAAGGGCGGCAGCCCCATCAAGTGGCCGCCGCGGAACCGGCTCAGCCGGGCCGCCAGCGGCGCCCCCTGGGGGGCAGCGCCGCAGGCGCTCCGGGGGGGTCTCAAGCCTCCCTGTACCAGTAGCCGAGCGACCAGGTGTCGTTGTCCCAGCCCGACAGCGGCGCAACGATCTTGTTGACCGTGGCCTTGACGCGCGGCCGGTTGACGACCGGGATGATGTGGCCGCCGGCGTAGATCAGGTCGTTCATCTTGATGAACATCGCGGCGCGCTTGACGGGGTCGAATTCCACCTGCGCGGCCTTGAAGGTGTCGTCGTATTCCTGGCTGCCCCAGCGGCTCAGGTTGCGGCTGGACCACTTGTTGGACTTCTGCGAGTACTGCCAGGTGGCGTACTGCTCCATGAAGACCTGTGGGTCGGGCTGGGTCATGGTGGTGGTGAACATCTGCATGTCGCACCAGAACTTCTGGTAGGTGTCGGGGTTGGCGACATCGCTGCCGAAGAAGACCGCTGCGGTCACGCTCTTGAGTTCGAGATCGATGCCGGCCTTGGTGCAGGCGTCCTTGATGATGGCCTGGGTCTTCTGGCGCGGCTGGCTGACCGAGGTCTGGAACACGAACTTGAGCTTGACGTCGCCCTTGGCCCGGATGCCGTCGGCGCCTTTCTTCCAGCCCGCGGCTTCGAGGATCTGATTGGCCTTGTCGATGTTGAACTCGAACTTGGTGTTCGGGCTGCGGTAACGCGGCGGGTTGCTGAGGAAGTTGGCGGTGGCGATGCCGGTGCGGCCGTAGATGAATTCCTGCACGCCCCGGCGGTCGACCAGCAGCGCCATCGCGTCGCGCACGGACTTGTCGGCAAAGGCCGCGTGGCGGGTCTTGATGTTGCCGCGCTCGCCGTCGACTTCCTTCCAGGGGTCGACGACGCTGAGCAGCACGAACTCGATGTCGCTGCCGCCCAGGATCTGGACCTTGCCCTTGCCGCTGGCTTCCAGGCGCTTGAGGATCTCGTCTTCGACCTGCAGGTTCCAGGCGAAGTCGTACTCACCGGTCTGCAGCACCGCGCGCGCCGCGCTCAGGGCGTCGCCGCCACCCTTGAGTTCGACGGCGTCGAAGAAGGGCTGGTTGGCGACGTGATAGCCCGTGTAGGCCTCGCAGCGCAGCATGTCGCCGGGCTTGAAGTCGACGAACTTGTAGGGCCCCGTGCCGACCGGCTTGACGTTGGCCGGGTTCTCGCGCGACTTCGCACCCGTGAATTCGGCAAACACGTGCTTGGGCAGAATGTTGCCGACGTTGCCCACCAGCGGCTCGGCCCAGAACGGCGTCGGCTTCTGGAACACCACGCGCACGGTGTGCGAGTCGAGCTTCTCGACCTTCAGGTCCTGGTAGACCGCGACCGTGACAGTGGAGGTGGCGGGGTTGCCCGCGTATTCCGCGGTGAACAACACGTCGTCGGCGGTGAAGGGCTTGCCGTCGTGCCAGGTGACGCCCTTCTTGAGCTTCCAGGTCACGCTCTTGCCGTCGGCCGCCAGCCCGCCGTTGGCGCGCGACGGGATCTCGGTGGCCAGCATCGGGATCAGGTTGCCATCGGCGTCCCAGCCGGCCAGCGGCTCGTAGAAGATGCGCGTCGCTTCCTGCTCCTTGGTGCCGCCGGCGAAGTGCGGATTCAGGTGCACCGGGCCCTGCCAGTACAGCATCTTGAGCGTGCCGCCCCCGCCGCGCTTGGTGGGCTTGTAGGGAATCGCGGTCTGCGCCTGCGCGATGCCGGCGCTCATGAGCAGCATCGATGCCATCGGCGCGCTCAGGCCCAGGCCGACCATCTGCTGGATGAAACCACGGCGCGGCAGCTTGCCTTCGCGGACCTCTTCGATGAGTTGGCGCAGTTCACGTTCTTGCATGGCAGATCTCCTGGCGGGACGAAAAACGCTGATCGCACCCGGCAGGTGCAGATTCGGCCCGATGCTATCGGCTCGCCCGGGCGCGGCTATCCGGGTCCGCCCGAACCCGGCGGCGGCGATACTTGGGCCAATGAAGCGCCCTGTTTTCATCGTCCACGGGCCAGCCCAGCCGCAGCGGCCGGTGGTGCTGGATTCGCCGCACTCCGGGTTTGCCATGCCCGACGACTTCGGGTCGGTGCGCACGGCGGCGGAGTTGCGGGATGGCGAAGACTGCTTCATCGATGAGCTCTACCTGCCCGTGACAGCAAGGGGCGTGCCGCTGCTGGCGGCGCAGTTTCCGCGCACCTACCTCGACCCCAACCGCCACGCCGGCGACCTCGACCTCGACCTGCTGTCCGAGCCCTGGCCCAGCGGCGGCGTGCCCTACACCCCGAGCGGCAAGGCACGCATCGGCAAGGCGCTGATCTGGCGCACGCTGGACGACGGCAGCCCCATCTACGCCCGGCGGCTCGGCGTGGCCGAGGTGCAGCAGCGCATCGAGCGCTACCACCGGCCCTACCACGCACAGTTGCGGGCGCTGCTCGATGCTGCGCACGCGCGCTTTGGCGTCGTGCACCACATCAACTGCCACTCCATGAATGCCGTCAGCGGCGCCATGGCCGAGGGCGGGGCCGGCATCGCGCGCGCCGACATCGTGCTCGGCGACCGCGACGGCACCACTTGTGCGCCCGGCTTCACCGGCTTCGTGCGCGAGTTCCTGGGCGCGCGCGGCTACCAGGTCAAGATCAACGACCCCTTCAAAGGCGTGGAACTGGTGCGCGCCTACGCCGACCCGGCCGCCGGCCGCCACAGCCTGCAGCTCGAAGTCAACAAGCGCCTGTACATGGACAGCGGCACGCTGACCCGGCACGCCGGCTTCGACACCTTGCAGGCCCACCTCATCCAACTCATCGACGCCATTGCCGAGCACTTCGCCCCAAAGGCCCGCCATGCTTGATTCGCCAGCCATCGAACTCAGTGCGCCCGACATCGGGCGCTGGAAAGACGGCGCCTGCGGCGTCGACTGGGTGCATGTCTTCGATGCCGGCGTGCCCGGCCCGCAGGTCATGGTGCAGGCGCTCACGCATGGCAACGAGATCTGCGGCGCGATCGCGCTCGACTGGCTGCTGGCGCAGGGCTTCCGGCCGCGCTGCGGGCGGCTCACGCTGGTCTTCGGCAACGTCCAGGCCTATGCCCTGTTCTCGCCGGCGGACCCGTTCCCGTCGCGTTACGTCGATGAAGACTTCAACCGCGTCTGGGGCGACGATGCGCTGTTCGGCCCGCGCGACAGCGCCGAGTTGCGCCGGGCGCGGCAGTTGCAGCCCTTCGTCGACGCCGCCGAATTGCTGCTGGACATCCACAGCATGAGCGAAGCCTGCGCGCCGCTGATGGTGTGCGGCACGGCGGACAAGAACGCGGCCTACGCGCGCGCGCTCGGCGTGCCCGGCTACCTGCTCATCGACACCGGCCACCCGGCCGGCCTGCGCATGGTGGAGCGCGGCGGCTACGGCGACCCGGCGAGCCCGAAGCGGGCTCTGCTGGTGGAGTGCGGCCAGCACTGGGAGCGCGCCGCGGCCGAGGTGGCCATCGACACGCTGGTGCGCTTTCTCGGCCTGGCCGGCGTCGCCGATGCAGCCTGGGTCGCAGCCCACACCCGGCTGCCCCTGCCCGGGCGCCAGCGCCTGGTGCGCGTCACCGAAGCCGTGGTCGCGCGCTCGTCGGCCTTCCACTTTCTGCTGCCCACCGAGGGCCTGGGCGTGGTGCCGCGGGCCGGCACGCCGCTGGCGCAGGACGGTGACCAGGTCTGGCTCACGCCCTACGACGACTGCGTGCTGGTGATGCCCGGCACCAAGAACCTCAAGGCTGGGGGCACCGCGGTGAGGCTGGGGCGGTTCGAGGACTAGGCGCGCGCATGCGCGCCCGCGAGGGCTTGCGTGGCTGGCCGAAGCCGGCCGGCGAATTCACGCTGGCTGGCTCATCTCAATGCGCGATCGATGACTTGGGAAGTGCAGGCGTCGAACGGATCGTTGGCAGTGGGCGAGTCGGGCAGCCCCCGTGGCTGCAACGCGGTGTTCACCCGCCCTTGAGTTTCCTCGCTCGCTCTGACGGCAGCCGGCCAGGAGCGGGTGCTCCCGACCGTCTGGTCTAGGCACCCGGATCTTCAGGCGGCGCGCAGCTCGGTTTGAGACCGTGAAGCACCACCGTTTCGACACTGAGCAACGCGTGCAAGCCTCGGTGCAGCAGCCCCGCTGGGCGCCGGACGGCGTCCACTACGAGCGTCATCGCCCCGCCGGGTGCAGCAGCATGCCTCGAACTGCTTCGCACAGGCCGAAGCCGCCGCTGGAGCCGACCTGCCGCTGTTCGTGAAAGACGAGTTCGATGCCTTCCTCGAATGCGGCATCCTGGCCCACGGCTTCCTGCATCTGCGCTGCGGCGCAGGCGCCCTCAATCGTCGTCGTCGCCACGGTCCCGCCCCTTGAGATCATGGGCTCGGACAAGCCAATCGCCACCGCCTGCGCCGTCCACGATCCATCCGTTGACGAAGAGGCGCCGTCCTCGCACGCTCATGCCGAGGGGATGGGCTTCCCCCGCGGGCGACGGCACCACGTTCTCCCAAACGAGCGCACCGGTCTTCGCTGAGTAGGCTCGCACGATCCAGTCGAACGTGCCCAGCGCGAAACCGGTCTCGCCGATGCCGGCGACGATCACGCGCTCGTCGGCTACGACGATCGCGGTCGGTTGATCGTCGCCTCCCGAACGATCGACCTCCCGCGCCCAGCGCAACGTCCCTCCGTCGAGATCGTAGGCACGCACCAGCCAGTTGCAGTTGCTCGCGGCAGAGGTGCTGCACGATGCGCCGCCACTGCCGGCGACAAAGGCGCCGTGCTCGTTCACAGCGACCCCGAAGGCCACATCGCTGCCGCCGCCGCTGTCGAGCAGGTCGCTCCAAAGCAGCACGCCGGTCTCGGCCTGATACGTCCGCACCGCCAGCTTCATCCGGCCGCTGCCGTCGCCGATAGAGCCCACTGCCACCACGCGCCGACCCCGGGCCGCGATCTGCCAAGCGACATCGGTGACGAAGAAGAAGCCCGGGTTGCCTGTCTGCACCTGATCCTGCCAAAGCACCGCGCCAGTTCCGGCGTCGTAGGTTCGCACGGTGAAGTGCCGAACGATGCCGGCGTCGGTGGTGACGCCCGACGCATACACCCGGCCGCTTTCGATGGTGAGCGAAAGGTTGTGATCGAAGTTGCCGCCGTCGAAAAGGTCCTGCCAGAGCAGGACACCGGAAAGAGCGTCGTAGGCCCGCACGAACCAGTCGGCGACGCCGGCGGCGTTGGACGAGCGCCCGCCGACGACCACGCGGCCGTCATTCACGGCAAGGTTGAAGAAGTCGGGCTCGTCGCGCCGTCCGGCGCGGTCGAACTGGTTCTCCCACACCAGGCGCCCGCTGTTCGCCTCGTACGCTCGCACCAGCAGGTCGCGGTTGTTCCCCGCCTTGGTCACGTAGCCGCTGACGAACACGAGCCCGCGCTCGGTCACCACGGCTTGGGCCGAATCGGCACGCCCGGCTCTGTCGAGTTGGTCTTGCCAGAGCACGGCACCGCTTCTCGCGTCGAGTGCTCGAACGAACCAGTCCGAATTGCCGGCCGCATTCGTCACGGCCCCCGCAACGAAGAGCCGGCGACCCGCCGTGGCCGTCGAGTTTGCGGTGTCGAAGCCGGCG
>JANMVM010000371.1:0-2857 GCA_031392695.1 Rubrivivax sp. | reverse complement strand
CCTCGCTGCCGGCGTCCTGGCCGAGGTCCTCGAACTGATCGGGGTCGCAGCGCAGGTCGTAGAGCTGCTCGGGCAGGTCGAGCCAGTTGACGTAGCGGTGGCTGCGCGTGCGCAGCGAGAAGGCGCGCGACTCTTGCGGCGTGCGGCCGAGCGCCAGGCGCGCGGCCTTGAAGCCGTAGTCGAGCTCGGCGTAGACGAAGTCGCGCCAGGGCGGGGACTCGCCGCGCAGCAGTGGCAGCAGGCTGCGGCCTTCGATGCGATGGCCCGGGACGGGCACGCCCAGGGCATCGAGCACGGTGGGCACGACGTCGACGCATTCGACGAAGCGCTCGTCCACCGTGTCGCGGCTGGCGTCGGCCTCGCGCCGTGGGTCGGCGACGATGAAGGGCACGCGCTGCACGGTGTCGTAGAACAGTTCTTTCTCGCCCAGCCAGTGGTCGCCGAGAAAGTCGCCGTGGTCGGCGCAGAAGATGACCATCGTGTCGTCGAGCCGGCCCATCGCCGCCATGGCCTCGAAGAGGCGGCCGAGGTGGTCGTCGAGCTGCTTGACCAGGCCCTGGTAGGCCGGCCGCACATGGCGCACGACCTCGTCGCGCGCGAAGGTCGCGCTCTCTTCGTGCTGGCGGTAGGCGGCCACCACGGGGTGGGCCTGGCGCAGCTCCGAGGCGCGCTTGACGGTGGGCAGGCACTGCGCTGCCGTGTACATCGCGTGGTAGGGTGCCGGCGCCAGGTAGGGCCAGTGCGGCTTGACGTAGCTCAGGTGCAGCACCCAGGGCCGGTCGCCGCGCCGGCGCATGAAGCCGATGGCCTGGTCGGTCATGTAGGCCGTCTCGGAGTGGCGCTCCTGCACGCGCGCCGGCAGATGCACGTTGCGCATCTGCCAGCCGCTGACGACCTGGCCCTGGGCGTCGATGGCGCTGATGACGTGGTCGCTCCAGGGCGTGGCGCCGGCGTAGCCCTGCTCGCGCAGCCAGCCGGAGTAGCCGTCGCCGCCCTGCGTCTCGTGGTGGCCATCGTGGCGGTCGAGTTCGCGAAAGCCGCCGCTGCGCAGCAGCTGTGCGAGCTCGCTGCCGCCGTCCAGTGCCAGCCGCTGCAGGCCCTCCTCGTCGGGCATGACGTGGGTCTTGCCGGCCAGCCACAGATCGTGGCCGCCGCCGCGCAGGTACTCGCCGAGCGTGCGTTCGCCCACCGACAGCGGCACGCGGTTCCAGGTCGCGCCGTTCGTGATCGGGTAGCGGCCGGTGTAGTAGCTCATGCGGCTGGGCCCGCACACGCCGCTCGTCACGTAGGCCTGCGCGAAGCGCACGCCGCGCCGCGCCAGCGCGTCGATGTGGGGCGTGTGCAGGTGGGGGTGGCCGGCGCAGGACAGATGGTCCCAGCGCAGCTGGTCGGCCATGATGAAGAGCACGTTCATGGCGGTGCGCCGCGGCTCGTCGGGTCGGCCGCGATCAGTCGCCGCGAAAGCCGGTGGACTTGACCACCGGCGCCCAGCGCGCGGTGGACGCCTGCTCCAGCCGCGTCAGGTCGGCGGCGCTGCCGCCGCCGGGCTCGAGCGCGAATTTGGCAAAGCGTTCCAGCACCTCGGGCTGCGCCAGCGCCTTGTTGAGCGCGCGGTTGTAGGCGGTGATGAGCGCCGCCGGTGTCCTGGCCGGCGCATACATCGCAAACCAGCCCGCAGCGACGATGCCCGGGTAGCCCTGCTCCTTGAAGGTCGGCACGTCGGGCAGCATGGCGCTGCGCTGCTCGCCCGAGGTCGCAATCACGCGCACCTTGCCGGCGCGGTGATTCTCCAGCGCCTCGAGCGTGACATCGATGCCGGCCGAGACCTGGTTGCCGAGCAGCGCGTTCATCAGCGGCGCGCCGCCCGAGAAGGGCACATGCACGAGACCCGTCTGCGTGTCGCGCGAGATGATCTCGCCGAAGAAGTGCGGCAGGCTGCCTGGCGCCGGCGAGCCGAAGTTGGCCTTGTCCGGGTTGGCCTTGACCCAGGCCACGAACTCGGCCACCGTCTTCACCGGCAGCGCCGTCGGCACCGTCAGAGCGAAGGTGAAGCTGGCCACGTGCCCCACCGGCGCGAAGTCGATGGCCGGGTTGTAGTTGAGCTTGCTGAAGACCAGCGGCGCCAGCACCGGCACCACCACCGGCGCGATCATGATCGTGCTGCCGTCGGCCGGTGCGCTCTTGAGCATGTCGGCAGCCACGCGGCCGCCGGCGCCGGGCTTGTTCTCGACGATGAGGTTGGCCTTGAGCTCGTCCTTCATCTTCTCGGCCAGCAGCCGGGCCACGGTGTCGAGCGAGCCGCCGGGCGGGAAGCCGACGAGCACCCGGATCGTCCTGTCGCCCTGGGCGTGGACGAGCGTGGCCGGGGCCAGCAGGGTGGTGGCAGCGGCCAGGGCGAGCAGGTGGCGGCGTTGCATGGAAGGTGTCTCCTGGGCAGGGTCGGATGAACGGACGAAGGGTCGGGCGGAAGTGCGGGGACGGGTGCACCCGCGCAATCTAACCGCTGCAGAATCGATTGATCTAATCAACCAACGCCAGGGTTTACGCCATTGCACGAGACCAGTCCGCTGCTCGACCCCAAGGGTCTGGACGACCTGCTGCTGTACCGCCTCAGCCGCGTCTCGGCCACCGCCGGCGCGATGATCGTGCGCTTGTGCGAAGGGCGCTTCGGCATCACCTGGCGCGAGTGGCGCATGGTCCTCATGCTGGCCGAGGCCGGCGCGCTGCAGCCTTCTGCGCTTGCCGCGCAGGTGCAGCTCGACCGCGCCCGCACCTCGCGCGCCATCACGAGCCTGTTGGCCAAGGGCCTGCTCGTGCGCACCGTGCAGGCCGGCGACCAGCGCCGCGCCACGGTGGC
>JANMVM010000368.1:0-6542 GCA_031392695.1 Rubrivivax sp. | reverse complement strand
ACGGCTGCGGCGGATGAGGTGATCGCATGAAGCGGCGCCCTCTGCTGCTGGCACCGGCGGCCTGGCTGGCGGCCCGGCCCAAGCCCGCGCCAGCGCAGCCCGGCGTGCGCCAGGTGGCGGTGCTCAGCATCGGCGGGGCCGGCGCGCAGCAGCTCGAGATGTCGCTCTACTTTCGGGATCGGCTGCTGCAGGCCGGTTGGGAACTGGGGCGCAACCTGATGGCCGAGGTGCGCTACGCCGAAGGCGACCTGACGCGCCTGCAGACGCTGGCCGAGCAACTCGCTGCCGGCCACCCGGACCTCTTGGTCGGCTTCGGCAACGACGCCGTCGCGGCGTTGCAGCGCGCCACGCGCCGCATCCCGATCGTGATGAGCTTCTGCCATGAGCCAGTGGCTGCCGGCTTCGTGCGCAGCCTGGCGCGCCCGGATACCAACATCACCGGCACCGTCTGGGTGGCGGCCGAGTTCGCCGGCAAGACGCTGCAGTTGCTCAAGCAGGCGGTGCCACGCGCGCGCCGCGTGGCGGCGCTGGGCCCGGCTCAACAGCCGGGACTGGAGCCCTATCAGCGCGACCTGCTGGCGGCGGCGCGGCTGCTCGAAATCACGCTGCTGCCGCACGCGGTGATCCGGCCCGAAGACATCCCCGTGGCGCTGCAGCGCATCGCCGCGCAGGCGCCCGATGCGCTGTACGTGGCGCCCGACGGCGCCACCGAGATGCGCGCCGGCGAGATTGCCGCCTTCGCGCTGCGCCAGCGGCTGCCCACGCTGGGGGTCAGCCACACCCTGGTGGCGGCCGGTGGCCTGCTGTACTACGGTGCCGACGTGCGCGAAGTGCTGGCCCGCACCGCCAGCTTCGTCGACCGCATCCTGCGCGGTGCCGACCCGGCCACGCTGCCGGTGGAGCAGCCTTCGCGCTTCACGCTGACGGTGAATGCCCGCACCGCGCGCGCCATCGGCCTGGCTTTGCCGGCGGAGCTGCTACTGCGTGCCGACGAGGTCATCGAATGAAGCGTCGCCCGCTGCTGCTCGCAGTGGCCACTTGGCCGGCGGCGCGCCCCGCGCCGGCGCAGAGCGGCGTGCGTCGCGTCGGAATGCTGAACTTCGGCGGCGCCGGCGCGCAGCAGGCCAGGATGTCGCTGTACTTCCGGGATCAATTGCAGCAGGCCGGTTGGGAACTGGGGCGCAACCTGATGGCCGAGGTGCGTCATGCCGAAGGCGACCTGGCGCGCGCGCAGGCGCTGGCCGAGCAACTGGCCGCCGCCAACCCGGACCTTCTGATCGGCTTCGGCAACGATGCCATCGCCGCGTTGCAGCGCGCCACGCGGCGCATCCCGATCGTGATGGCCTTCGGCAAAGAGCCGGTGGCTGCCGGCTTCGTGCGCAGCCTGGCGCACCCGGACACCAACATCACCGGCACCGTCTGGGCGGCGGCCGCGATCGCCGGCAAGACACTGCAGTTGCTCAAGCAGGCCGTGCCGCGCGCGCGCCGCGTGGCGGTGCTGTGGCCGGCACAGCAGCCGGGGAGCGAACCCTACCAGCGCGAGATGCTGGCGGCGGCACGGCAGCTGGACATCACGCTGCTGCCGCAGGCGGTGGGCCGCCCCGAGGACGTGCCCGCGGCCCTGGAGCGCATCGCCGCGCAGACGCCCGATGCGCTCTACGTGGTCGACGGCGCCACCGAGATGCGCGTCGGCGAGATCGCTGCTTTCGCGCTGCGCCAGCGGCTGCCCACGCTGGGGGTCAGCCCCAGCCTGGTGTTGGCCGGCGGGCTGCTGTACTACGGCGCGGACGTGCGCGAGGTGCTGGCGCGCACCGCCAGCTTCGTCGACCGCATCCTGCGCGGCGCCGACCCGGCCACGCTGCCGGTGGAACAGCCTTCGCGCTTCACGCTGACGGTGAACGCCCGCACCGCGCGCGCCATCGGCCTTGTGCTGCCGGCCGAACTGCTGCTGCGCGCCGACGAGGTGATCGAATGAAACGCCGTTGCGCCGCGCTCGCGGTCGGGCTGCTGGCGGGTGGCATCGCCGCGCCCTCGCGCCCCAACGCCGCCGAACGCGACAGCGCCGTCAAGCAACTCGGCGTGCTGCTGTACGACGGGGCGGCGAGTTGGGACTTCCTGCAGCGTGATCTGCCCCCGGCGTTGGCCGCGGCGGGCTGGCAGCCGGGTCGCAACCTGACCCTGAGCTGGCGCTTTGCCGAAGGCGACGCCCAGCGCCTGCCGGAGCTGGCCGCGCAGTTGCTGGCGCTGGGCTGTCATGCGCTGCTGACGCGCGGCACGCCGACCACCCGGGCGTTGGCGCGGGCCACGCGCACAGTACCCATCGTCACCGGGGTGGGGGATCCGGTGGGTGCGGGCTTCGCCGCCAGCCTGGCACGGCCGGGCGGCAACATCACCGGGCTGTCGTATGCCCAGTTGGAGTTGGTGGCCAAGCAGCTGGAGCTGCTGCGCGAATGCGCGCCGCAGGCCCAGCGCTTGCTGGTGCTGATGCCGGCCAACCGCGCGCGCTTCGCGGCCGAGATGGCCGATCCGGTGCAGCGGCTGGCGCGGGCCCAGGGCCTGCTGCCGACGCTGGCCCTGGCGCATGGCATCGACGATGTCCGCCAGGCCCTGCAAGCCGCGCGGCAGGGCCAGCCGCCGCGCCGGGTGGTGGCGCATGTGCTGAGCTTCGGTGAGTCGATCGCGCCGCCGGCGCTGGCCGCTGCGCTGCTGCAGGCCGGCGTGCCGGCGGTGTTCGAGCAGCGCTTCTACGTCGAAGCCGGTGGCCTGCTGAGCTATCGCCTGGACTGGCAGGACCAGACCCGCTCCACCGCACTGCAGCTGGCCAAGGTGCTGCGCGGTGAGGACCCGGCCACGATACCGTTTGAACTGCCCACGCGCAGCCAGTTGGTGCTCAATGCCCGCAGCGCCCGCACGCTGGGACTGGCCGTGCCGCCGACGCTGCGGGCGCGCGCCGACGAGGTGATCGAATGAAGCGCCGGCACGGACTGCTGGGCATGCTCGCCAGCGGCGCACTGGCGCTGCTGCCGCCGCGGCTGGCCGCACAGCCCGTGCGCAAGGTGCACCGCGTCGGCGTGCTCGGCCCCGACACGTCCGATGGCGAGGGCCCGGTGTGGGACGCCTTCGTCGACGAGCTGGCGCAGCGTGGCTATGTCCAGGGCCGCAACCTCTTGCTGGAGCTGCGCCTGGGGCAGGGCGATCGGCCCGAGCAGCTCGACAAGCTTGCCGCTGAACTGGTGGCGCTCAAGCCCGACGTGATCTACGCCGCGCGTGGCACCGTGAGCGCGCTGGCCGCCAAGCGCGCCACGGCGACGATCCCGATCGTCTTCTACAGCTCCGGCGACCCGGTGGCGATGGGGCTGGTGGCCAGCCTGGCGCGCCCCGGGGGTAACGTCACCGGCAACTCGATCCTGGGTTTCGACCTCGTGGGCAAGGCCATCGAGTTGCTCACCGAGACGCTGCCCAAGGTCCGGCGCATCGCCTACCTGCAGCCCGAGGGCTCGCGCACCATGCCCTGGTACCCGCAGCTGGCGCGCTCGATGGAGACTACCGCGCGCGCCCGCGGCGTCACGGTCGAGTTCATCGACGTCGCCGCCATCGAGGCCATCGAAGCGTTGATTGCGCAGCTGGCGCGGCAGCGTTTCGACGCCGCGATCGTCGTCGACTTCCCGCTCTTCAGGCCGCACCTGGAGCGCATCGCCGAACTCTGCATCCGCCACCGCCTGCCGGCCTACGGCAATGCCAACGACGGCTTCCTGATGCACTACGGTGAACAGCGCCTGAAGCTGGCGCGCATGGCCGCCGCGTATGTCGACCGCATCCTCCAGGGTGCCCGGCCGGCCGAGCTGCCGGTCGAGCAGATCTCGACCTTCGAGATGGTCATCAACCTGAAGACGGCGCGCGCCTTGGGGCTGAACGTGCCGGCAGCGGTCATGCTGCGGGCGGATCGGGTGATTGAATGATCACGCGGCGGCGCTTCGCGCAGGCCTGTGGCGCGGTGGGCGGCGCTGCCGCGGTGCGGCCCGCGCTGGCGCAGGCTGGCGCGAGGCCGCGCCGGGTCGCGATCCTGCTGGCCGCCACGGCGGATGCGCGGCGCCACGAGGCCTTGCGCCAGGGCATGCAGGACTTGGGCTGGCACGAGGGTCGCGACATCGAGTACCTTTTCGCCGCTGCCGATGGTGATGCCAGCCGGCTGGAAGCGCTGGCCGCCTCGCTGGTGGCGGGCCGGCCCGACGTGATCCTCAACAGCTCTGGCATTTCCACGCGCGCGCTGCAGCGGGTGACGCGGACGATCCCGATCGTGATGGTCACGGTGGCCAATCCGGTGGGCGCCGGCTTTGTCACCAGCCTGGGGCGGCCCGGCGGCAACATCACCGGTCTGAGCAACCAGCAGGAGGAGGTGTTGCCCAAGCTGGTGCAGGTGCTGCACGAGATGGCTCCGGCGGCGCGGCGTGTGGCGGTGATGCTGAGCGAGAACAACCCGTCGCATGCCGCGCTGTGGACCAGCGCTCGCGACGCCTGTCTCTCGCTCGGGCTGGTGCCCTTGCGCGTGGTGGCCAGCATACCGGCGGAGCTCGACGCTGCCGTGGCCAAGATCGTCGCCGAGCGTGCGCAGGCCGTGGTCGTGACTGCCGACCCTATGTACACCTCGACCCTGGTGACGATCCAGCAGCTGATGCAGGCGGCGCGACTTCCGGTGGCCTACGGTTTGCGCGAGCACGTCGTCGCCGGCGGGCTGATGAGCTACGGGGTGAACTTCGTCGCCAGCTGGCGCTATGCGGCGAAGTTCGTGGACGCGATCCTCAAGGGCGCCCGGCCGGCCGAGCTGCCGGTGGAGCAGCCAACCAAGTTCGAGCTGGTCATCAATCTGCGGGCCGCCAGGGAGCTGGGCCTCACGGTGCCGCAGTCGCTGCGGCTGCAGGCCGACGAGGTGATCGAATGAAGCCCGATCGACGCGCCTGCCTGGCACTGGCCCTCGGGCTGCCCCTGGCCGCGGCGGCGCAGGCGCCGCCGCACCGACCGCTGATCGCTTTTCTAAGCGGAACACGGCCCGAGGCCGGCACCCGGCGCACGATGGCCGGTCCGTTCGAGCAGGGCCTGCGCGAACTGGGCCATGTCGCGGGGCAGAACCTGGGCCTGGCCTACCGCTGGGCCGATGGCCAGCCCGAGCGGCTGCCCGCGCTGCTGGCGGAGCTGCTGGCGATGAAGCCCGAGGTGCTGGTGACCAGCGGGCCGGGGCCGGCGCTGCTGGCGCGTGACGCTGCGCAAGCCGCAGCGTGGACGCTGCCGGTGGTGGTGGTGGCCGTCGACGACCCGGTGCAGATGGGGCTGGCTGCCAGCATCACGCGGCCCGGCGGACACATCACCGGGCTGTCGGGGGCCTTCAGCGGCATCCTGGCCAAGCGCCTGCAGCTGATGAAGGACATCCTGCCCGGGGCGCGCCGGATGGCGATGCTGTTCAACCCGACCAACCTGACGCGCGACGTCCTCGCCAACGCCATGCCGCAATGGCAGCGCACGCTCGACTTGAACCTCAGCCTGGTGCCGGCGCGCGGCCCGGCGGACTTCGACGCGGCGTTCGAGGCCATGGCCAGCGCAAAGGCCCAGGCGGTGGCCATCCTGGCCGACGAGACCTTCTACCCCAACCGGCTGCGGTTGGGCGAGCTGTGCCTGCGCCACCGGCTGCCGGCAGTGGTGGGCGGGCGCGACTACCTGGGCCCCGGCTTCGTCGTCTCGTACCAGGGCGACTTTGCCGCCATGTTCCGGCGCGCGGCCGCCCTGGTCGACAAGATCCTCAAGGGCACGAAGCCGGGTGAGATCCAGTTCGAGCAATCGACCAAACTTGAGCTGGTGGTCAACCAGAAAGCCGCGCGGGACTTCGGCCTGCGCATCCCGGCCAGCGTGCGGGTCAGCGCCGACGAAGTGATCGAGTGAGGAGCATGCCATGCGCACCCTGCTGCTGCTGTTGCTGACTTCGATGTTGAGCGGCTTCGTGGTCGCCCAGGAGCGCGTCGCCCGCGTCGGCCAACTGTTGTGGCGCGCCGACGGCCCGTACTACGAGCTGACGCAGCGCGGCTTCGTCGCCGGCCTGCGTGAGCAGGGCTTCGTCGAAGGCCGCAACCTGGTGCTGCTGCAGCGCTCGGCCGACTCCGACCCCGCGCGCTTCAGGCCGCTGGCGCGCGAGCTGGTGCAGGCCAAGGTGGATGTCTTCTTTGCCGCGGCCACGCCGATGGCCACCGCGGCCTGGTACGCGGACCGCGCCACGCCGATCGTCATCGCCACCATCCTGGACCCGGTCAAGCTCGACTTCGTCAAGTCGCTGGCACGGCCGGGCACGCGCGTCACCGGCGTGACGACCATGAACAAAGAGCTCACCGGCAAGCGCATGCAGATCCTGATGCAGGTGGTGCCTGGCCTGAAGCGCGTGGGCGTCATCGTCGACGAGGCAATGCGCGACTCTTGCAAGCAGGAGATCGAGGCCCAGGAGGACTCGGCCCGGCAACTCGGCGTCAAGGTGGTGTATGCCCACATCGCAGGCGTGGACG
>JANMVM010000293.1:0-15363 GCA_031392695.1 Rubrivivax sp. | reverse complement strand
ACCGTCGCGGCCATGGGCGCCCGCGCCCAGCTCGAGCCGGCGCAGCGCACCGCCTGCCAGGCCGGCGCGAACATCTAGAACACAGCCACCAGGCAGCAGGTTATTCTGCTGGTGACGGCGCTGGCGCCCGCGGCGGCGGCCACGATGCTGCCGGCTGCCGCAGCCGGCGCCGTCGTGGCGATGACCGGCGCGCTGCTGATGGCGCGCCGCGCCGCCGCCGTTGCCGCCGCGCCCACGCCCGCGGCTGCGGCACCCGGCCCGCTGCGCCTGCGCGAAGCGCTGTTGGTGGCTGCGCTGCTGGGCGCCGTGGCGACCGGCGTGGCGTGGGCCGAGCGGCAGTTCGGCGGCGCCGGGTTGATGGCCGGCACGGCGCTGGCCGCGCTCGCCGACGCCCACGCCCCGGTGGCCGCGCTGGCCACGCTGCAGGCCGCCGGCACCGTCGACGCCGCGAGCGTGCGCGACGGCGCGCTGCTGGCCGTGGCTGCCAACTCGCTCACGCGCTGCGTCACCGCCTTCGCGGCCGGCGGCCGGGCCTTCGGCGCCGGCGTGGCGCTGTCGCTGCTGGCGTCCACGGGCGCCGCCGCGGCGGCGGCGTGGTTGATGCGTTGAGAACTTCGCTGGGCGTTGCGCTCAACGATGCGCTGAGCGGCCCGCTCAAGGCCTCGGGGACTCGCGCTCAGACGAACACGCCCTGGCGCAGCCACTTGGTGGCGACCCATTTTTCGCCCGCCGTCACCGGCGCACCGCCGTGCAGCGTCCTGGTGCTGACGTGGGCCCGGTTGTAGCTGAAGAAGACGGCGTTGCCGCGCACCGGCGCGACCTCCAGGCCGACGTCGGGAAAAGTCGTGGCACCGCCGCCCTCGGGTGTGTTGAGGTACATCACCAGCGTGCCCACGCGCTGCCCACCCCGCTCCAGGATGCGCGGCGTGCCGCTGTGCACGGGGTCGAAATAGTCGTGGTGCGGGCGGTACTCTGCGCCGGGCCGGTAGCGCAGGATCTGCAGTCCTTCGCCGTTTTCGAGCGGCCAGCGCAGCAACTCGGCGATGCGCTGCTCAATGCGGCGGATGAGCTCGTGCTGGCCACGCTCGAAGAACATGCCGTCGCTGGTGCGCGCGACGTTGACCTCGCTGCCGCCGGTGGCGTTGTCCACCGTTTCCGAACGCGCCAGCCGCGGCTCGGCCAGCGCCATGAGCTCGATGCATTCATCATCGGTGAGCAGGCCGCCGAAGACGATCACGCGCGGGTGCTTCATCGTCGTCAGTACCTTCACGGCGTGGCCGGCTGCCACCAGCTGCGCCGGCGCGGTGTCCAGCGCCGGCTCGGGCACCGCGCTGGCGGGCGGCAGGTCGCTCTCGTCGGGCGGCAGCGCGGCCAGGTGCTCGCGCAGCGTCTGCTCCATGGCCTTGATGGCCACGTCCTCGTTCCAGCCGCTGGTCTTCATGGCCTCGACCACGTCTTGCGGGCGGCAGCCGGCTTCGGCCTGCTCGACGATCCAGCGGCGCAGTTCGGGGGTCACGGATTGGACGGCGGTGGCGGTGCTCATGGGGTGGATTTTGGCGCAGGCTGCGGAACACGGCCAGCCTGCGGCGCGCGGGCAGGCCCGATCGAGCTTGGTGGGGTACGCTCGAAGTCATAGAAGCCATAGCTCGGGGCAGTGTCGGCTTGACCATGGCTCGAACTCACACTGCCGGCCACTTGCGGTCATCCGATCGGCCAGAAGTTCGCCTCGCCAACGACCGGTTCCAAAGTACATCCGCCATAGCCCGACAGCCTCTTGAACGCGCCCAAGCTCCGAGGCAGTCGCTGACGATGTCGCAGCGCTGGTCGGCACTGCATGCAAGCCAAACGTCCGCAGCTTGATCAGCCGACCAGGCGCTGTCGACCCTCAACTGCCCTTCGCCGCGACGACCTGGGCGTCGGCAGTGGGTCGCTATGGAGAGCTCTGCATAGCGACCCGAAGCGGTCTTACAAATCGCGCGATTCGGTGCCGCGAGGCTGTCCTTCAACGACAAGAACCGAGCTGGCGGCAGGGCATGATCTGGTCGCCGCACCGGCGTCGAAAGTCTCTCCATGAACTCCAACGGCGACATCACCAAGTGTGTGGGGCGCTAGGGAATTCAAACGCCCCTTTTCTCGCTCATGTAACCCTGACCACGGTACTCGACACGCTTGATGCGGCCCTTGAAGTCGACAGCGGCCAGTTGAGTGTCGACAACCCCGACGAAGTGCGCCTGTCATTGGCACCGTCTACGGGTCAACCCTGACGACTCGGCCACTTTGCCTCGATCCTGAGAGTCTTTGGCGCATCCGGCGCACCTGGCCCCCTCAGCCCGGGGCGTCGGGCCGCTCGAACAGTGATCCGTTTGGCGTGCTCAGGCCGCTTGCAGCGCATGCCCACGCGCTGGTGTCTGCGGCGTCTCCCGGGCCTGCAGTCCAAGGTGCGCGAGAGTCTTCTGGATGACCGATTGCTCCAGTATCGCTGCGATGATCTTCAACTCACCACCGCTGCGACATCGAGGACGCGGCCTACCCCATAGGCCCGTGCTCCGGGGCCTCGGCGCTGGCCGTGCTAGTAGCCGCAAGCGGGCGGCGTGTGGCAGTAGTGACTGTGGTCGGCGTGGCGGCAGAGCTGGTCATGCCCTTTGGCTGCTGCCGCCAGCGATTGAGTGAATTTGCCGACGCTGCGGCTCCGGTCTGGGTCGCCGACCTGCAAGACGTACGTGCCCGCATGAGCCTGGGCGAGTTGCTGCCGCACCGCTTCGGCGTTTGCCATTTGCCTTACTGACCCGTCCCAGGTCAGCGAACCGTAATGTTCGCCGCTGAAGTAGGGGCTGGCGGCGGGGAATCGATTGACCCACAATTCCACGCTTGGAGAAGTAAATCGGTATCCACCCAACCTCAATCGAGACCAAGGCCTCCATGAAAATGACATCTGTTTGCAGCGGGGCAGCCTTACTCGTCACAGCGGTGTCCTCGTCGTCCGCTTTCGCTGCACCATCGCTGACCGCGTTTGCGGGCGTCGTCGGAGGCACCAGCAACGGCGCGCCCAATTGCCGAACTTATGGCCCTGCGCCAGACTTGTTGTTCTTTCAGTTCAGGCCGCAGATGCTGCCGCTCGGCGGCATTGCGGCCTGCGGTTACAGCGGCGAGCTTTCCAACCTCAGCGCGGCCACCGGGCCGCTGACGAACAGTCGCAGTCTGGTGGGGGTACCTCTTGGAAGCGCGGGTGTCACCTTCAACGGCTCAGCCAACGCCACCGCGAGCTACAAGTCGCTGGGCGCCGCCGCCCACGCCAACATATCCGGCGGCATTGCGGATAGTCCTTCGGCGCTGTTCGAGTCGGCCGGCGCCGCTCTGTTCTCAGATCAACTGACGGCCACCAGCCCCTTTGTCGCGGCCCAGACCGCTGGTTCCGTGCGTTACCGTTTCCACGTCGACGGCAGCGTCACGTCACTCGGTGCGTCGGGCGCGTTCCTGTTTGGAGCGACCTACGTGCAGCTGGACATCCAGCAAAACGGTGGGTCGGTTTTTGAGGTGATGAACGCGCAGGTTGCCCGCGGCGGCATGGGCACGATCTCCGGGCAAGCACCGCCGGCCGGGTGGGCCACCAGCACCGGCAGCCTGAGCGGTGGGAGTGACTTCTTCCTCGAGCTGCCGATGACCTGGGCCCAGCAGTGGGATCTGAAGGCAGGCCTGATGGCTTGGGCTTACGGCACCGCCGACAGCGACTTTCTGACCACCGCCAAGATCACCGGACTCGAGCTGTTCGATGCCAACCACAACGCGGTCGCTGTATTCAGCGTGAGCTCTGCGTCAGGCACGGACTATGTGAGCGCGGTGCCCGAGCCGGGTTCGGTGGCCTTGATGTTGGCAGGCTTGGCAGGGTTGGCGCTGCGGCGTCTGGGGTCGCTTGGCGCAATGGGCGAGGAAACGGCCTGACCCCCTCAGCCGGTTAGGCCAGGCCCTGCCGCAGGCCGGCTGGAAGCCGACGATCCGGGCCTGAGTTCGCTTATCGCATGCTGGCCGCAGCCAATTCCACCGTGCTGACGGATAAGGCTGTTGGGATGTTGAGGTCATCGCCTCGTAGACTGGCCGTCCAGTTTGCGCCAGATCGAATGACCGGTGTCGGCGTCGATCATGGACTGGCACTCCCTGTGGGCCAGCGTCTGCCAGTTTCGTGCGCGCTACGTGGGTGGCGAACATCTTGCGTCCGCGCGTCACCGCGGAACAGTCGGAAAGCCCAGCAAGTTCGGACGTTGTTGCGAATCGATCGCGGTCCACGGCGCCATCGGTTCGACGACATCTCTCGGCTGCGGCAACTGACCGCAGAGATCGCCCACTGCGTCACAAGACCTTCTGTGCGCGATAACTATGTCGAGTTCCGATTGACTGCGCTAGCGCCAGAACCGCGCAATGCTTCGATCACAGCGCCGGGCCCTCCACTTCTGCGCATAGTTGCGATCTGTGCATAGGGGTCGGCAGCGCCCGTACGCGGCCGTCGGATGCAGTCGTTCAGCCGGGATCTTGTCCCGGTCGGTGGTTGCCACCCGCGAATGACCGCTGTCGCCATCTCCGGCTTTC
Source organism: Rubrivivax sp. (assembly GCA_031392695.1). Lineage (GTDB taxonomy): Bacteria > Pseudomonadota > Gammaproteobacteria > Burkholderiales > Burkholderiaceae_C > Rubrivivax. The sequence continues at coordinate 10,782 of JANMVM010000293.1, read as the reverse complement.
TCGGCGGCGTGAGCGAAGGTCGAGGTCCAAGGTAGACCGGTCGTTCGCGGAGAAAACCGCCGCCGGCTCCTATGGGTCGCCAGACGCCGTTCGCCCTGGCTCCCGACAGCCGGCACCCGTGAGCGCCAACCCGGGCCTCAGCTCGCTCTCAGCGTAGTTGCCCGCGCGTATCGCTCGACAAGTACTGAACCGAGCGGCGCACCACACTAGACGCGGCGCCGAAACACGAGCCGGTCGGACGCGGACACCTCGCGCGTCCAGGCATAGCCTTCGGTGCTGAAGCCGCGCAGGGCCCTGACGCTGCGCACGCGGTTGTCGATCGCAAAGCGCGCCATCAGGCCGCGCGCCTTCTTGGCAAAGAAGCTGATCACCTTGTAGCCGCCATCGGCCTGGCCTTCTTCGAACACGCAGGCCACGACGCGGGCGCGCAGCGACTTGCGCAAGGCCACGCGCGCGTACTCGACGGACGCCAGGTTGACCACCACCGGCGCGGCCTCGTCGGCCTGGCGCAAGTTGAGGTACTCGGCCACGGTGTCGCCCCAATAGGCGTAGAGGTCCTTGCCACGCGCCGTTGGCAGTGCCGTGCCCATCTCCAGACGGTAGGGTTGCAGACGGTCGAGAGGCCGCAGCGCGCCGTACAGGCCCGACAGGATGACGAGGTGCTGCTGCGCCCAGCTGAGATCGGCTGTCTTCAGCGTCTTCGCGGCCAGCCCGTCGTAGACCTCGCCGTCGAAGGCCAGCACGGCCGGCTTGCTGTTGGCAGCGGTGGCTTCGCCCTGCCAGGCGCGGTAGCGGGCGACGTTGAGCGCGGCCAGCTTGTCCGACAGCGCCATCAGCGAGGCCACCTCAGCAGGCGTGCGGCGGCGCAGCAGCGCGATGAGCTCGGCCGCCTGAGCCGGGTACAGCGGCTGGCTGGCCTTCTTGCGCAGCGGTGCGGGCACCGGCGTTTCGTAGTCCAGGGTCTTGGCGGGGGAGAGCAGGAACAGCATGGTCGGGCTTCAATCTTCGCGATCAGGGTCATTGTCATGGTCGGGGCCGGGGTCGCGGACGGGGTCAGCGCGCCGCGGCACGGCGCCGAGTGCTGCCTGCCAGGTGCGCTGGGGGATGTGGGTCTGCAGTCGCTGCAGCGCACATTCGACGAGCGCCGGGTGCAACTCGTGGCCCACGCCCTGCGCGATATCCAGCGTGGCGTCGCCCTGCAACTCGCCCAGCCAGGTCAGCGCCTGGCGCGAGCCGTCGGCCGGGATCACGCTGTCGTCGGCGCCGTGAAACAGGTGCAGCGTGGTGTGTTGCGGCGCCGCGATCGGCTGCGCGGTGAGGCAACCGCCGAAAGCCAGCACGCGGCCGGCGATGCCGTCGTCCTGCAGCGCCAGCGCCAGCGCCAGGATCGCGCCCTGCGAAAACCCGGCCAGCGCGGTGGCCGCCGGCCCCACGCCCAGGCGCCGCTGCTGCGCCAGCACCCAGTCGCGCAAGCCGGGCAGCGCCTGGGCCACGCGCAGCGGCCAGGTTTCGGGTGTCAGGCCCTGCACCGCGTACCACTGGCGCGCCGAGCCGCCCCGCTCAAAGGGCTGCGGCGCATCGGGCGCGAGCAGCGCCGCCTGCGGGAAAGCCTGGCGCAGCGCCTGCGCCAGTGGCGCCATGCCACGGCCGTCTTCACCCCAGCCGTGCAGCAGCAGGATGAGTTGCTCGGGGGCGCCTGCGGCAGGCAGCCAATCGATCGCATGTTGCATGGCGGCGGATTGTCGCTGGCGCCGGCGGCTGCACCGCAGCCTCAGCCTCGCCTGCCGGACAGCGTGGCGTCGCCATGGCCCAACAGTGCAGTCTCTGCCAGTTACTTGCCAATACGAATCATTCGCATTACTATCCACACATCGATCACTCCTCCACGAGCCCACCATGGCCCTGCCCCGCTACCTTTCGTCGCTCGCCTGCGCTGCCTTGGCGCTGGCGGGCCCTGTTGGCGGCGCCGCGGCAGCCGAGCCCGAGGTGCTGCTGGTGATCAAGAACCACCGCTTCGAGCCTGCTGAACTGAAGGTGCCGGCAGGCCAGCGCATCAAGCTCGTGGTCCACAACCAGGACAGCACGCCCGAGGAATTCGAGAGTCACGCGCTCAACCGCGAGAAGCTCATCCCCGCCGGCGCCAAGGTCAGCGTCTACATCGGGCCGCTCAAGCCCGGCCGCTACGCCTTCATCGGCGAGTACCACGAAGCCAGCGCGCAAGGCGTTGTTGTCGCCGAGTAAGGGCCGGCACCATGTTCTCCGCAGCCCTGATCGTCTTTCGCGAAACGCTGGAAGCAGCGCTCTTCGTCGGCATCGTGGCCGCGGCCCCCCGACAAGTGCCCGCGCGCGGGCGCTGGCTGGGCGCCGGCGTGGCCGTGGGCGCCCTGGCGGCGCTGGTGCTGGCGCTGCTGGCCGATCTCGTCAGCGGCTGGTTCGACGGCCTCGGGCACGACGTCGTCAACATCGTCGTGCTGAGCACGGCGCTGGCGATGCTGCTGTGGCACTGTATCTGGGTTGCGTCCAAGGGCCAGGAGACGGCCGCCCAGGCGCGACGGCTCGGGGTCACCGTCGGCCAAGGTCGGCGTCCGCCCTGGGCCCTGCTCGTGGCCGTGGCCTTGGCGGTGCTGCGTGAAGGCGCCGAGACGGTGCTCTTTGTCGCCGGCTCGCTGCAGGGCGCGCCAGGCCATGCGCCGGCGGCGGTGCTGCTGTGGTGCCTCATCGGCCTCGGGCTGGGTGCGCTGGTGGGTGCGCTGCTCTACATCGGTCTGGCGCGGCTACCGGTGCGGCACGTCTTCACGGCCACCAACTTGCTCATCGCCTTGCTGGCGGCGTCGATGGCCAGCCAGTTGGCGCGCGCCTTGGCGCAGGCCGGTTGGCTGCAAGCCTGGAACAACCCGCTGTGGGACAGCAGCGCGCTGCTGGCACCCGACTCGGTCGCCGGCACGCTGTTGCACGCCCTGGTGGGCTATGAAGCGCAGCCTTCGGGGGCGCAGCTGGCGGCTTATGCGGCGGTGCTGGCCCTCATCGTGTTCGGCACCCGACGCCTGCGGGCGGCGCCGCGACGCCGCTGACGTCCCCCCAACTTCACTGGAAACTTTCGATGCGAACCACAGCCCATGTGGGGGCGCAGGCCGCCCTCGCCCTGACGACACTCCTGGCCCCCGGCCTGCAGCGGGCCGCGCAGGCCGGCCCGGCCGACTATGTGCTGACACCGATCGTCGAAGCCGGCGAGCGCGAGATCGACTTCAAGGCCGGCTCGGCGCGGCTCAAGGATCGCTCGCGCAGCGAACAGGCTTCGGTCGGTCTGGGCTGGGGCGTCAACGCGCACTGGTTCACCGAGCTTTACGCGATCTGGCACCAGCCCCCCGGCGAGCCGCGCCGCTTCGACGCCTGGGAGTGGGAGAACCGGGTGCAGCTCACCGAGACCGGCAAGTACCCGGTCGATGTCGGACTCGTGCTCGAGCTTGAGCGGCCGCGCGACCGCAGCGAAGGCTACGAGTTGCGCTGGGGCCCGCTGCTGCAGGCCGAGCTGGGTTCGCACTGGCAGGCCAACCTCAACCTGTTGCTCGAAAAGCATGTGCGCGTCGCCCAGGGCGGGCCGACAGAACTGGGCTACCAGTGGCAGCTGAAGTACCGCTGGCGGCCCGAGCTCGAGTGGGGACTGCAGGGCCTGGGTGACGTGGGCCCGTGGACGCGCTGGGAACCCGCCGCCGAGCAGCCCCACGCAGCCGGGCCGGCCGTTTTCGGGCGCCTGCGCATCGGCGAACACCAGACCGTGAAGTTCAATGCGGCGCTGCTGCACGGCTGGACGCGCGCGGCGCCGCGCACCACCGCGCGGCTGCAGGCGGAACTGGAGTTTTAGGCGCCGCCGGCGCCGCGTCGCGGCGCCTGGCTCGGCGGTGGCGCTGCTGCTCCCCGGGCAAAGCATCAACGGAAGTTGCGGCTGTGCGTGGCCAGGCCTTGCAGCAGGCCGGAATGGTCCACCAGCGTCTTGGCCACCAGGTGCCGCACCTCGCCCTGGCACTGCCAGACACCGAACACCGTGAGCAGCGTGCTGGCCAGCAGCGGCTTGCGCTGCGCCTCAGCCACGGCCGGCCAGACGATGACGTTGATTGAGCCGGTGTCGTCTTCGAGCGTCACGAAGACCACGCCCTTGGCTGTCTCGGGCCGCTGGCGGTGGGTGACGATGCCGCTGGCGCGCGCCAGGCGGCCATCGGGATAGTGGCGCAGCACGGCCGCGGGCTGCACCTTGAAGGCGCTGAGCTGCGCACGCAGCAGCGCCAGCGGGTGCTGCGTCAGGCTTAGGCCGGTGGCGCGGTAGTCGGCCAGCACGGTGGTGGCGGCGTCGGGCGGCCGCAGTTCGGCCGCGGCTTCGTGCGTGCGCGTGCTGCGCAGCAGTGGCGTGGCGCGGGTGTCCACGCCGGACACGGCCCAGGCGGCCTGGTGGCGGTGACCCGTGATGGGTTGCAGTGCGTCGGCCTGGGCCAGCAGTTGCAGGTGATGGGCGTCGAGCTGCGCGCGGCGCGCCAGGTCTTCGGGGCTGATGAAAACGGCTTCACTGCGCGCGGCCACGATGCGCAGGGCCGCCGCTTCGGTGAAGCCACTGATGCGGCTGATACCCAGCCGCACACAGCGCAGCGGCTCGCCAGCCCCTTCGAGCTCGCTGTCCCACACGCTGCGCAGCACATCCACCGGCAACACCTGCACGCCATGTTCCTTGGCGTCGCGCACCAGTTGCGCCGGCGCGTAGAAGCCCATCGGCTGGCTGTTGAGCAAAGCGGCCAGAAAGGCATCGGGGTGATGGCACTTGAGCCAGGCGCTGACGTAGACCAGCAGCGCGAAGCTGGCGGCGTGGCTTTCGGGGAAGCCGTATTCGCCGAAGCCCTGGATCTGCTTGAAGATGCGCTCGGCGTAGTCGGGCTCGTAGCCCTTTTCGACCATGCGGCCGACCAGCCGTTCGTGGAACGGCCCCAGCCCGCCCTTGCGCTTCCAGGCCGCCATCGCGCGGCGCAGCTGGTCGGCTTCGCCGGGCGTGAAGTCGGCGGCCAGGATCGCCAGCTGCATCACCTGCTCTTGAAAGATCGGCACCCCGAGCGTGCGCTCGAGCGCCTGGCGGACCTCGTCGCTGGGGTAGTCGACCGGCTCTTCGCCGCTGCGCCGGCGCAGGTAGGGGTGGACCATGCCGCCCTGGATCGGCCCCGGGCGCACGATGGCGACCTCGATCACGAGGTCGTAGAAACAACGCGGCTGCAGGCGCGGCAGCATGCTCATCTGGGCCCGGCTTTCGACCTGGAAGGTGCCCACGCTGTCGCCGCGGCACAGCATCTCGTAGCTGGCCGCGTCTTCGGGCGGCACCTCGTGCAGCGCCAGCGGCACGCCGCGCTTGGCGCCGACGAACACCAATGCGCGGCGGATCGCGCTGAGCATGCCCAGCGCCAGGATGTCGACCTTGAGCAGGCCCAGCGTGTCGAGGTCATCCTTGTCCCACTGGATGACGCTGCGGCCTTCCATCGCGGCGTTTTCCACCGGCACCAGCTGCGACAGGTCGTCGCGCGCGATGACGAAGCCGCCCGGGTGCTGCGACAGGTGGCGCGGAAAGCCGATCAGCGTCTGCGTCAGCTCCATCCACAGCTGGCACAGGCGGGCGTCGGGGTCGAAGCCGTTCTCGCGCAGGCGCTCGGGGTGGATGTGGCGGCCGCGGCCACCGCCGGGCCGCCCCAGGGCGGCCGCAGCCCCCTCGGGGGGTGGCGCCGAAGGCGCCTGGGGGCTGTCATCCCACCCGTGCTGGCTTTTCGACAGCGCCTCGATGCGTTCGAGGTCGATGCCCAGGGCGCGCCCCACGTCGCGCAGCGCCGAGCGCGGCCGGTAGGTGATGACGACGCCGGTCAGCGCCGCGCGGTGGCGGCCGTACTTGCGGTAGATGTACTGGATGACCTCTTCGCGGCGCTGGTGCTCGAAGTCGATGTCGATGTCGGGCGGCTCGTTGCGCTCGGCGCTGATGAAACGCTCGAACAGCAGCGTCGTGCGCGCCGGGTCGACCGCGGTCACGCCCAGGCAGTAGCAGACCGCCGAATTGGCCGCGCTGCCACGGCCCTGGCACAGGATGCCCTGGCCGCGGGCCCAGGTCACGATGTCGGCCACGGTCAGGAAGTAGGGCTCGTAGCGCAGCTGGGTGATCAGCGCCAGTTCGTGCTCGATCATGGCGCGCACGCTGGCCGGCAAGCCCTGGGGAAAGCGGTTCGAGGCGCCCTCTTCCGTCAGCTGCCGCAGCCAGCTGGTGGGCGTATGGCCTTCGGGCGTGATCTCGCGCGGGTACTCGTACTTCAGCTCGGCCAACGAGAAGGCGCAGCTGCCGGCAACGTCGAGCGTGGCGGCCAGCCATTCGGGCCGGTACAGCGTGGCCAGCCGCACGCGCGAGCGCAGGTGTGCTTCGGCGTTGGGCTGCAGCGCCAGTCCCGCTTCGGCCACCGTGCGTTGCAGCCTTGTGGCGGTGAGCACGTCGAGCAAGGCCTTGCGCGAGCGCGTGTGCATGCGCACGCCGCCGGCGGCCACCAGGCGCAGGCCGGTGGTGGCCGCGACGCGTTTGAGCAGATCGAGCAGCAGCGCGTCGTGCGGCTGGTGGCGCAGCTCGACGGCGAGCGCGGCGCGCTCGCTGCCGAACCAGGTCTTGAGCCACATCGCGTGGTTGAACAGCAGCTCGAAGGACATCGAGGCGTCGGGCACCAGCAGCGCAAAACAGCCCGGCAGGCCGGCCAGCGTGGGCGCCGTGGGTACGCGGCCTTCTAGGTCGCTGCGCAGCGCCAGGTACGCGCCCTTGGCGGCGCGGCGGCGCGCCAGGGTGATCCACTGCACGAGGTTGGTGTAGCCGCGGCGCGACTGCACGAGCAGCACGAGGCGGGGTTCGGGGTTGGGGTTGGGGATGTCGGGTGCGGGTGCGGGTGCGGACATGGTGGCCCCCGGACGCGTGTCCACAGCAGGCCGCGCGGTGCGGGCACCGGCCCGGACGGGCAGCTTGCCGGCCGCCGCGGGTGACAGCTGCATTTCGGCGCCGATGATCAGCCGCATCTGCAGGCGTTCGGCCTCGGCGTGCGCGCGCACCACGCCCGACAGCGAGCACTCGTCGGCCAGCGCCAGCGCCGCGTAGCCCAGGGCCTGGGCGCGGGCGACCAGTTCCTCGGGCTGCGAAGCGCCGCTCAGGAAGCTGCAGTTGCTGCGGCAGTGAAGCTCGGCGTAACCGGGAAGGGACGGGATGCGGCGGAGGGCGACCACGGTGCAGAGGGTTCACGGGCGGGGCGGACGGTGGCGGGTTTGCCACTGGCGGGATAGCGCAGGTTGCCGGGTACGCCGCCGCCGGGCGCGCTGCGCGCGTCCTGTGGCGACGACGAAGGCAGCGGCGGCGCCAGGTTGTCCAGCGGGCTGCGCACCGCGCCGCCGCCCAGCCGCAGCACGTGGGTGTAGATCATGGTCGTGCTGACGTCGGCGTGGCCCAGCAGCTCCTGCACGGTGCGGATGTCGTAACCCGACTGCAGCAGGTGGGTGGCGAAGGAATGGCGCAGCGTGTGCGGCGAGGCCGGCTTGTGCACGCCGGCGTCGGCCAGCGCGCGCTTGAAGATGCGCTGGAAATAGCCGTCCAGCAGGTGGTGACGGCGCATGCCGGCGCCGCGCGGGTCCGACGCGACGGCGGCTTGCGGGAACACCCAGTGCCAGGCCCACGACTCGGCCGCACGCGGGTACTTGCGCGCCAGCGCATGCGGCACCTGCACCCCGGGCAGGCCGCTGGCGCGGTCGGCGGCCCAGACGGCGTGAGCACGCGCGAGCTGCCCGCGCAGTGGCTGCTCGAGCGCGGCGGGCAGCATCACGACGCGGTCCTTGAAGCCCTTGCCCTCGCGCACGACGAGGGCGCGGTGCTCGAAGTCGATGTCCTTGACGCGCAGGCGCAGGCCCTCGAGCAAGCGCATGCCGGTGCCGTACAGCAGGCGCCCGACGAGGCCGTGCGGCATGCCCAGGTGCGCCTGCTGCACGTCCAGCTGCGCCAGCACGGCCGACACCTCGTCGACCGACAGCACCACGGGCAGCCGGCGCTCGGTGCGCGGGCGGCCGATCTCCTCCATCCACGGCAGCTGCTGGCGCAGCACCTTCTGGTACAGGAACAGCAGCGCCGACAGCGCCTGCTTGTGCGTGCCTGGCGCGACTTGGCGGTCGGTGGCCAGCCAGGTCAGGAAGGCTTCGACCTCGGGCTGCGACAACTCGGACGGGTGGCGCCGGTCATGGAAGCGGATGAAGGCGCGCACCCAATACACGTAGGCCTCTTCGGTGCGCAAGCTGTAGTGCAGGTAGCGGATCTGCTCGCGCAGGGCGTCGAGCAGACGCGGGCGCAGCGCAGGCTGGGGGTCGGAGAGGTCGGGCCTATCAGGCTTGTCGGACATATCAGTTGCTCCACCGCGCTTCGCGCGACCCGCGACGCATGAAACGGGCGTCAAATAGCGGTGCGGCGTCCGGCAAAGAGGTCGGTTTGTAGTTGGTGCCTCGAACCCGCATGTCAGTTGGACCCGCGGCTTCGCGAGCACCCCGCACTGTCGCCTTGGGCCTCACGCCCTTGAGCACGCATCCTAGAGTTCGACGACGTGGGCCGCACGCCGATGTCGCCGCACATTGGAGGCGATCAGGGCTGTCATCTACCCGCGCTGCGCGGGACTGGACGTGCACAAGCAGACGGTGGTGGCGTGTGCGCGGGTGGCCGGCAACGGCCCGCTGTTGCAAGAGGTTCGCACCTTTGCCCCGACCACGTCGGGGTTGCTGGCCCTGGCCGACTGGCTCGAATCCCTGGGCCTCGAACACGCCGCCATGGACGCGACCGGCGTGTACTGGAAGCCCGTGTGGCATGTGCTCGAAGGCTACTTCGAGCTGGTACTGGCCAACGCCGCGCATGTGAAGAACGTGCCCGGTCGCAAGACCGACGTCAACGACGCGATGTGGCTGGCCGAGCTGCTGGCGCACGGCCTGATCCGGGCCAGCTTCGTGCCACCCGTGGCAGTGCAGGAGTTGCGCACCCGCACCCGCACCCCCACCCCCACGTACACCCTCAAGCGCACCCGCAAGCAGTTCGTGCGCCAGAGGAGTACGCACGTCCAGCGCATCGAGAAAGTGCTCGAGGACGCCAACCTCAAGCTCAGCGTCGTGCTCAGCGACATCCTGGGCAAGAGCGGGCGCGCAGTGCTGCAAGCGCTCATCGACGGCCAGACCGACCCCGAGCGACTGGCCTCGTGCGTCAGTGGCCGCGTCAAGGCCGGCCGCGCCGAACTGCTCGAAGCGCTGCGCGGACACGTCAGCGCGCATCACCGCTTCATGCTCAAGCTGCACCTGGGCCACATCGACGCACCGGACACGGCCATTGCCGCGCTGGAGAAGGAGGTAGGCCTCGGTCTGGAACCGTTTCGACAAGCCGCCGATCTCTTGAGCACGATGCCGGGCCTGAGCGATGTCAGCGCGCATGTCATCGTGGCCGAGATCGGCATCGGCATCGGCATCGATATGTCGCGCTTCGCCACGCCAGGCCACCTGCCGTCCTGGGCCTGTCTGTGTCCGCGCAACGACGACAGCGCCGGCAAGCGCCGCTGCAACCGGGTGCGCAAGGGTGGCAGGTGGCTCAAGACCACGCTTGTCCAGGCCGCATGGGCGGCTGTGAAAGTCAAGGGCGGTTATCTGCAAGCCCAGTTCCAACGACTGCGGGCTGGTCGCGGTGCCAAGAACGCCATCATGGGCGTGGCCGCTTCGATGCTCACCGCCGCCTGGCACAGGCTGCGCAACCAGACCGAGTGACACGATCCGGGGGCCGCGCACTTCGACCGCGCCGACGCCACCAAAACCGCCAACCGCCTGATCCGCAGGCTTCAGCAGATCGGCTACGCCGCGCAGGTCACACCTGCTTGAAGGTGTTGGTTTGATCCTAGGCATGGGCTTGTCCCGAATTGAGTGAACTGTATACTTACAGGGGGTATCAGCTTAGCTCCAGTCGTAGCGAAATACTGGATGCCTGTCCAGTACTCTACGCCGGCTTTGCCGGCTTGGGTAGGGGCCGGACAACGTCCTCGTATGTGACGGGCTCGGTGACAACGGCCTGCTGCAACAACCGATAGAACAGCATGCCTCGTGATCTCGAGGTACGGCGGTTGAAGCGGAAGGCGAACTCGTCCAGGTAGGCGTCCAAATGCCCTGGCTGCACCGATCCGTGGTGCGTGCCCAGGATCCAGCGCTTGATCAGCGCGGCCACCCGCTGCACGCCGGCCATCGACACCTGCGCAGGCACGTCCGAGCCGAGCATGACGGTGCGTTGATGGTCGTAGCCCAGATCCTTCAATTTCAGGTAGGCAGCCGAGCCGTCGGTGCGCACCTGAGCGCCAGGTTCGATGCTTGTCTGCACGAACGGCACCACCTTTTCGGCCGAGTCGTTGTCGATGCGGCGCAGCCGGATGCGGCCGAAGCCCTTGGGCTGCAGCAGTTCCACGGCCATGACCACCAGCACTTGGTGCGTGCGGCTCTTGCGCCTCTTGCGCTGGTCCTCGGGCATCGGCGCGTCTCGGTCGCTGATCGACAGATAGGTCTCGTCGACTTCGACCACGCCCTTCAGGCGTTCGCGATCTGGGCGAACCATGGCGCGGCGGAAGCGGTGCAGCATCGTCCAGGCCGTCTCGTAGCCGCCCAGCCCCAGCACCCGCTGCAGTCCCAGGGCGCTGACCCCGTGCTTCTGGTTGGTCAGGTACCACGCCCCGGCCAGCCACACCC
>JANMVM010000331.1:0-17604 GCA_031392695.1 Rubrivivax sp. | reverse complement strand
CACCAGCGCGCTCGGCAGCTGTGCGCTCGGCAGCAGCGCGCGCAACACCAGCGCCGCCACCGCCATGCCGGCCCAGGTCGACAGCACGATCGCCGCCAGCATGCGAACACCGTACTGGCTGACGAGCGCGAGGTGCGTGATCACGCCCACGCCCACCGGCACGAACAACAAAGACAGGTGCTGCAGCAGCGGCTCGCAGGCCGCGGCCGCGGGCGCGCGCAGCGCCGGCCACTGCAGCAGCGCCCACAGCAGGAGCAGCCCGATCACCGGCCCCGGCAGCGGCAGGTGGGCCGCGCGCGAGACGGCTTCGCCTGCCGATTGACACAGCAGCAAGAGCGCCAAACCGCGCAGCGTGTCGATGGCCGGCCCCCTTCAGCGCAAGCGGTAGCGCAAGACCCAGTAGTGGCCGTGCTCTGTCCACTGCGGGTCTGTCGCACGCGGGCCCAGCACCGCGAGCGCTTGCTCGCGGCCGGGGAAGTTCTTCAGCACCTCGTGCAGCGAGCCGTCGTCGAGCGCTCGCTGCTGGTAGGTGTTGCCGTGCTCGTCGCGGCGCGACAGCGCGGTGCTGCTGCCTTCGACGTAGCGGTTGTCGAGCATCAGCACGATTGCGCCGGGCTCCAGGCGCACATGCAGCGATTCGAGCCAGCCCGCCAGGCGCTGCAGCGGCAGGTGGCTCCACCAGAAGCCGGCGAAGGCGGCATCGAAGGTCTGCGTACCCAGGCCGGTCCAGCGGTGGGCGTCGACCTCGGCCAGACGCACACAGGCCGGCAGCGGCTTGCGGCCCGCCACGGCCAACGTCTCGGGGTTGATGTCGGTGGCCAGCCAGGCCAGCGCGTCGCGTGCGCCATGCGGCGTCCACCAGCCGGTGCCGCAAGCCACCTCGAGCACGCGGCGGCCGGCAAAGGCCGCCGGCAACGCGGCTTCCAGGGCGCGCAGGTCGGCCTGGCGCTCGGGCTTGAGGTAGACGCGCTCGTAAGAGTCCGCCCGCTGCGCGTAGTAGGCGCGCAGGCCGTCGACGGCGCCGGCAGGTGGGTTCAGAGGCGCGGTCACAGGCCGGGCACCAGGCGGCCGCGGTTGAACAGGCCGTCGGGATCGAAAGCCTGCTTGAGCTCGCGGTGGATGCGGTCCAGCGGCGGCTTGAGCGGCGCGAAGGTGCCCTCGCCCTTGTCGCGTGAGCGAAACAGCACGGCGTGCCCGCCCACCGCCGCCGCGGCCTCGCGCAGGGTGGGGCCGGGCGCGCTGGTGCAGATCCAGCGCTGCGCGCCGCCCCACTCCAGCAACTGCTCGCCCGAGAGCTTGAGCGGGCCGGCCGTGGCCGGCACCGACAGCCGCCACAGGCCCGCGCCGCCGTCCACCGCCTTGGCTGCGCCGACGAAGAATTCGTCGCCGTGATCGCGCAGGCCGCCCCAGAAGCGGCGCGCCGCTTCGGCTTCGATGAGCTCGCCGCCGATGCGCTCGTGCGCCGCCTGGACCGCCGCCACGGCGCCCGTCAGGCGCAGCAGCAGCGTGCCGTCCCACCAGGCGCTGGCGTTCAGCGGCAATGGCTGGCCGCCCCATTCGTTGAGGCGGCGGATGGCGGTCGCGGCGTCCATCTCCAGGCGCAGCGTGACGCTGGCCGGCTGCAGCGGCAGCACCTTCAGCGAGACCTCGCAGATGACGCCGAAGATGCCCATGCTGCCGGCCAGCACGCGTGAGACGTCGTAACCCGCGACGTTCTTCATCACCGTGCCGCCGAAGTGCAGTTCTTCGGCTTTGCCGCTGAGCAGCGTGGCGCCGAGCACGTAATCGCGCACGCTACCCACCGCGGCGCGCGCCGGGCCCGACAGGCCCGCGGCGACCATGCCGCCCACGGTGCCGCCGGTGGCGAAGCGCGGCGGCTCGAAGGGCAGGCACTGGCCTTGCTGGGCCAATGCCGCTTCCAGTTCGGACAGCGGCGTGCCGCCGCGCACGGTGACGACGAGCTCGCTCGGCTCGTAGCTGCTGATGCCGGCCAGCGGGCCCACGTCGAGCGGCTGCCCGACGGCCTCGCCGCCATAGAAAGCCTTGGTGCCGCCGCCCCGGATGGCCAGCGGCGTGCGCTGTGCGCGCGCGGCGTGGATCTGTTCGACGAGACGGTTGAGCGCGGGATCCGAGGCAGCCGAGAGCATCAAAAGCGCTCCAGCTCGGCAAAGGGCAGCAGGCCTTTCTTGACGTGCATCTTGCCGTACTCGGCGCAGCGCTGCAGCGTGGGGATGACCTTGCCCGGGTTGAGCAGGCACTGGCGGTCGAAGGCGCGCTTGATGCCGAACATCTGCTCGCGCTCTTGGGGGCTGAACTGCACGCACATGCTCGACAGCTTCTCGACGCCCACGCCGTGTTCACCGGTGACGGTGCCGCCCATCGCGACGCTGGTCTCCAGGATGTCGGCGCCGAAGAGCTCGCAGCGGTGCATCTGGTCGGGGTCGTTGGCATCGAACAGGATCAGCGGGTGCAGGTTGCCGTCGCCGGCGTGGAAGACGTTGCAGCACTTCAGGCCGTACTTGATCTCCATCTCGGCAATCGCCAGCAGGATGTCGGCCAGGCGCTTGCGCGGGATCGTGCTGTCCATGCACATGTAGTCGGGGCTGATGCGGCCCGAGGCCGGAAAGGCGTTCTTGCGCCCGCTCCAGAACGTCAGGCGTTGCTTCTCGTCCTTGCTGACTTCCATGCGCGTGGCGCCGCAGCCGGCGAGCACGTCCTGCATGCGGTCGATCTCTTCGGCCACCTCTTCGGGCGTGCCGTCGCTTTCGCACAGCAGGATCGCGGCGGCCTCGAGGTCGTAGCCGGCGTGCACGTAGTCCTCGACCGCGGCGGTCATCGGCTTGTCCATCATCTCCAGGCCCGCCGGGATGATGCCGGCGGCGATGATCGACGCCACCGCGTCGCCGGCTTTGCGGATGTCGTCGAAGCTGGCCATGATGCAGCGCGCCAGCTGCGGCTTGGGCACCAGCTTGACGGTGACTTCGGTCGTCACCGCCAGCATGCCTTCACTGCCCACCACCAGCGGCAACAGGTCCAGGCCCGGCACGTCCAGCGCCTCGGAGCCGAACTCCACCGGCTCGCCTTCGGCCGTGAAGCCGCGCACGCGCAGCACGTTGTGCAGCGTCAGGCCGTACTTCAGGCAATGCACGCCGCCGGAGTTCTCGGCCACGTTGCCGCCGATGGTGCAGGCGATCTGGCTGCTGGGGTCGGGCGCGTAGTACAGGCCGAGCGGCGCCGCCGCTTCGCTGATCGCCAGGTTGCGCACGCCGCACTGCACGGTGGCGGTGCGCGCCAGCTTGTCGATCATGACGATCTTGTTGAACTTGGCCAGGCTCATCGTCACACCCAGCGCGTGCGGCAGCGCGCCACCGGACAGCCCGGTGCCGGCGCCGCGCGCCACCACGGGCACCTGCAGCGTGTGGCAGGCCTTGAGCAGCGCCGCGACCTGGGCTTCGTTCTCGGGCAGCGCCACCACCAGCGGCATCTGGCGGTAGGCGGTGAGGCCGTCGCACTCGTAGGGCACGGTGTCTTCGCTGTGCCACAGCAGCGCGTGCGCCGGCAGCAGCGGCGCCAGGGCGGCCACCACCTGGGCCTGGCGTGCGGCGCGGTCGGGAGCGTTGACGGCATTCAGGGCGGCCTGGGCCGCGCTGGCATCGGGCGCGTTCATGTGGGGACTTTCAGGGGCCGCGGACGACAGGGCGGCGTGGCTCGGACTTTACGACGGCGGCCGCGGTTTGCCGGCGCGCCCGCAATGCGCCAGGGTCACGACGCTCATGACCCTGGCGCGGCAAATGGCTGCCGCGCCGCTTCAGCGCACGACCATGGCCCTGAACGGCCAGACGCAGGCCTGCAGCGTCACCAGCGCGCCCACCCGACAGTCCAGAGCCGCCGAGTGGATAAAGTCGTAGCGCAGGATCTCGCCTTGCTGGTTGAACCAGCGCGTGGCGGCGCTGGCCACGACGATGCTTTGGGCGTCGATCAGCTTGCCCATCACGCCGGCGGCGGCGGTGAAGCCCTGTTCGAAAGGACCGAATTCGGCTTCGTATTCGGCGCTGCACACGGGCGTGATCTCATCCGAGAGCACGTGCACCTGTTCCGGGCCCGGGCAGGAGCCGGTGCCCCAGCGCAGTTCGAGCTCGGCCTCATCGGCCGTAGGCGGGCCGTCACTTCATCAGCTGGCGGCCGCGTCGGCGGCCGTGAAGACGGTGAGCACGCCGGTGTAGCCATAGACGTGATGGCGCGCGATCTCGCCGGCGGCAAAAAAGCCCACCAGCGGCACGTCGCCGAGCGCGTGCTGCACGATCTTCAGTTCGGCCGAAGGCCCGCCGAAGTGCGGCCCGCCGCGGCCGGAGCAGCTGACGTACAACGCGCCCCGGATGCGCCGCGCCGGCTGCGGCGGCGGCGACCCGCGCGACACCCCGGCCGATTCGGCCTGCGGCTCGGCCTGCGACTCGACCTCGTCGCGGATCTCGCTGCAGATGCGCACCAGGTCGCGCCGCGCGGCGGCGACGTCGCGCTGGCAGAACGAGAGCTTCATGCCGGGCTGCAGGGTCTCGGCCACCGCCACCGCCGAGCGCGCCGGATCCAGGCCGATGAGGTGGCGCACCCGCGTGTCGGTGCCGAACTGGCCGGGCCGGGACAAGGCGCTGTCGTGCTCGCCGGTCAGCCCGGCGAGCGTGGCGCGCAGCCGCGGCAGTGCCTGGCGCGGATCGTCCAGGTTCTGCAGCCCCAGGTCCTGCAGCAGGCAGGCCAGCGCAGGCTGGCCGTCGAGCGCGGTGACGATGTTGCGCTCGCAGGCACTGACGACCCGCGTCGGCCCGAGCGGCTGGCAGCCCTGCGTGACGCGCGAGATCAGGGTCACCTCGCGCGCGAAGGCCACCCCCGACAGTCCGCCTTGCCAGACGCCATCGGCCAGGTGCACCGCGGTGCCGCGCGACGCCGCCAGGCCGCCGAACAGGTAGCCCGAAGCGGTGCGGTCGCTCATCTCGGCGATCAACTCGGGCAGGTCGGGCGTGGCCGGGTCGGCATGCACGAGCGCGCTGAAGGGCTCGATGCGGTGCAGCTTGCGCGCACCCGAGAAGACCTCGAAGCGCTCGCTCGGCAGCGCTGCCAGCATGAGCACCAGCGCCGGCTCGTCGAAGTACTCGACGCCGCTGGCCGCCACGCCCACCCCCACGCTGCCGACCCAGGCCACGCCGGGCCACTGCTGGCGCAGCGCCTGGTACAGCGCCGGCGCCTGGGCAGCGTAGTGATCGGTGAAGTAGACGAAGCCCAGGCTCAGCGGCCCGGCCGCGCTGGCCTCGTGCGCGCCCTGCTGGGCCTGCACCTGGGCGGCGGCCAGAGCCAGCGCCGCACGCCAGTCGGGGTGGGTGGCGTGGCCGACGAGGAAGCCGGATGGGCCGACGTTCACGAAGCGACTCCGGGCGCCTGCAGCGTGGCACGGCCCGGGCCACCGGCTGGCCAGGCAGGCATGGCCGTCAGCGCGTGCGCTTGCGCGCCGCCGCGGCACGCGCAACGGGTCGCGCCGCCTTGGCCGCGACCTTCTTGAACGCGCCCGTGGCGGTATCCAGCGAGGTCTTGACCACGGCGCCGGCCAGCGACTTGGCGGTGTCGGTGGCGCTGTCCTTGACGGCCTTGGTGGCCAGTTCGGTGAACTGCTGCGTCAGCGCGCCCCACCACTGCAGCGGGTCGACCGCCGGGCTGCTGGCGGCAGCCGCCGACTTGCCAGGCTGGCGTGGCGCGGGCTTGCGCGGCGCCGGCGCTGGCGGCTCGTCAGGTTCGGGTTCGGACTCTGGCTCGGCTTGCGGCTGCGGTCGCGCCGCGAACGACGGCATCTTGATCTTCAGCACCTCTCCGAGGTCGGCCAGCGGCACGTTCATCGACTGCAGCGTAGACAGCGTCATGCGCTGCACCTCCATGGCCTGGATCGTGGTCGCCAGCAGCTTGGCGTTCTGCTCGAGCCAGAAGTGCACGGTCTTGAGTTCCTGGATGCGCTTTTCCAGCTCTTCGGGGTTCAGCGTGGGTGCGATCCACTGGCCCATGTTGGGCAGGCCGGCGCCAGCGTTCTTGAGCAGGCCTTGCAGGAAATCAAAGCCCGGCACCATGCGCGCCAGATCGGTGGGCCCCGTCATCGCCAGTCTCCTTGAGGGTGGTTGCGCAGCATTGTGCGCCCAGCGAGCGAGCGATCAGCGCTTGAACACCACCCGCTCGACCTTGAAGCCGCGCTGCGCGAGCAGCAGCGGCAGCGCCTGCGGGCCGGTCATGTGCAGTGCGCCCACCGCCGCGAACACCTTCCTGCCTTGCCGGTGCTGGCTTTCGATGCCATCGGCCAGCGGCGGGTTGCGATCGTCGTTGAGCTTGCGCAGGAAGGCGCGGTCGACCTCGTTGTCGGCGCACTCGCACCAGCTGCCGTAGTCTTCGAGCGCGGCGATGTCGCCGCGCTCCCAGGCCACGGCCAACCGCTCCAGCACGCGCAGCGCGCTGCGGTCTTCCAGCTGCTGCAGGCTCTGGTCGAGCACCGTGCGCGCCTCGGCCTCGTCGGCCGGCACGAGGGCCTGGATCTGCTCCACCGCCGACTCCAGCGCCACCACGCGTCGCCCCAGCGTGCGCACCTGGGCCGACAGCACCTGCTCCATGGCGTAGCTCGAATCCATGCCCAGCCAGCGTGCTTCCATCACCGTCAGCGTGGTGGCCTGCAGCACCGGGTGCAGCGTGGCCAGCGCGTCGGTGGACAGGCAGGCGCGCTCGAAGGCCTTGCTCAGGCGCAACTGCAGTTCGTCGGGCAAGGGCTGCGGCGGGCGCGTGTCGGCCATCGCCTGCAGCAGCGCCGGGTCGTTGGGGTCGACCTCGAGCGCCAGCACGTCGGTGGCGCGCAGCGCCGCCCCGGTCAGCGGCCCGAGCTTGCGCCAATGCGGCTTGCCGACGTGCAGGGTGCCGAAAAGGTAGGAGCTGCGACCGTCGCGCGTGGCGCGCCAGAGCATGCCGCGGTCGCGTTCGCCGGCCTGGGCCTGTGCGGCGGTGGCGGTGGGCAGCGGCGGCGGGCAGGCGGCAGCCGCGGCGCGGCCCGCCGCGAGCAAGAGCGGGACCGCGAGCGGGAACGCCAGAGCCAGGGCCGCAGCGCGGTGCCGGAAACGATCGAGCCAGCGTGTCATGCCGCGACGATGCCACGAAACGACAGCGCGGCAGCACTCGATGGCGGCGAAAAAAACAGCCATTTCTCCGCTTCCCAACCGATGCTCAGGGCGGCACTTTCGAGTTCGTGGCGCCAGCCGCACCTTGTCGCTCGATGCGCAGCACACCGTCGTTCTGCTGCCAGCGCAACCGGCCCAGCACGTCCATGCCGAGCAAGGGTGCGCTCAGGTTGGGCAGCGCCGCCATGCGCAGGCGCTCGGCGCGCACGCCGCCCTGCAGCTCGACATCGCCAAGCACGAACTGCCCCTGCACGACACCGCCGGCGGTGCTGGATTGCATCGAACCCACGGTCTGCAGGCCCAGTTCGCGCGCCAGCGCGGCCGGGATCGCGGTGCCGGTGGCCCCGGTATCGACGAGGAACTCGACCTCGCGCTTGCCGATGCGGCCGGGCCAGTGGTAGTGGCCGTCGCTGCCGCGGCGGATCTCCAGCGTCTGACCTTCGACGACGAAACGCGTCGCGCGCTCGCTCGCCTGCCAGGCCTGCACGCCCAGGAACAGCGCCAGCCCCAGCAAAAGCCAGACGGTGGTGTGCTTGAGCCAGCCCGGCAGTTCGCCCACGACGCGCCGCGCGTTTCAGGCGGCGGGCGCCGCCGCTGCCACGCGCTGGTCGATGGCGCCGAAGACGCTCTGGCCATCGGCGCCCAGCATCTCGATGCGGATCGAGTCGCCGAACTGCATGAAGGCGGTCTGCGGCGCGCCGCTGTCGATGGTTTCGATGGCGCGCTTCTCAGCCACGCAGGAATAGCCGCAGGCCCAGTCCTGGTTGCTCACCGTGCCGCTGCCGACGATGCTGCCGGCACGCAGGCGGCGCGTCTTGGCGACGTGGGCGATGAGCTGGCCGAAGTGAAACGTCATTTCCGGGCCGGCCGCGGTGAGGCCGACCTGGCGGCCGTTCCACAGGCTGCGCAGCGCCAGGTGCACGCGCCCGCCGCGCCAGGCCGGCCCCAGCTCGTCGGGCGTCACGGCCAGCGGGCTGAAGGCGGTGGCGGGCTTGCTCTGCACGAAGCCGAAGCCCTTGGCCAGCTCGGCCGGGATCAGGTTGCGCAGGCTCCAGTCGTTGACGAGCATGAGCAGGCGCACGCCGTCGACGGCCGCGTCGGCTGTGGTGCCGAGCTCGACATCCCCGGTGATCACGGCCACTTCGGATTCGAAGTCGATGCCCCAGTCGGCGCTGGCGAAGACGGCGTCGTCGCAGGCGCCGAGGAAGTCGTCGCTGCCGCCCTGGTACATCAGCGGGTCTTGGTAGAAGCTGGCCGGCACCTCGGCGCCGCGCGCCTTGCGCACCAGCTCGACGTGGTTGAGGTAAGCCGAGCCGTCGAGCCACTGGTGGGCGCGCGGCAGCGGCGCCATGCAGTGGCGCGAGTCGAAGGCAAAAGCGTGGCGCGCCTTGCCGCCGCTGAGCGTGGCGCTCAGGTCCTCGAGCTGGGGGCTGATGAAGTTCCAGTCGTCGAGCACCTGCTGCAGCGTGGTGGCGATGCCGGTGGCGAAGTGCGCGCTGCTCAGGTCGCGCGAAACGACGGCCAACTGGCCGTCGCGCGAGCCGTCTTTGAGGGTGGCAAGTTTCATTCGGTTCAAGCGGCGCCACGGCGCGCCCCGGGGGATGCATGCGATGGCAGTATTGTGGGGTGACCTCCACCGTCCCGATTCCCTCCGCCCTGAGCATGCTGGCGTCGCCCCGGCGGCGCGCGGCTGCGGCGCTGGCGACGCTGGTGCTGCTCGGCCACGCCCTGCTGCTGGGCCTGCTGCCGCGCTCGCCGGGGCCCGGTTGGCGGGCGCAGCCGCCGCAGACGCTGCAGGTGCGGCAGATCGTGCGCTTGGCCCCAGGCGCCGTCGTCGTCGCTGCGGCGCCGGTGGTGAGCCAGGCACCCTCGCGTCCCGTCCACAGGCCGGCACCGCCGGCTGCTGCCGCTGCTGCCGCTGCCGTACAGCCGGCGCCCAGAGCCGCCCCAACACCCGCCCCAACACCCGCCCCCGCACCCGCCCCCACGGCCGAGCGCGAGGCGACGCCCGAGCCGGCCGCCGACCCTGGCGGCCAATCCGTCCCCGTCTACGCCACCCGGCCGCCCCCGCCGCTGAAGCTGCAATTCGAGATGCGCCGCGGCCTGGTCGCGGGCGAGGCGGAGCTGGACTGGAATCCGCTTGGCGATCAATACCAGCTCACGCTGCGCGGCCAGGCGTTCGGCGCGCCACTCATCGGCTGGGCCAGCCAGGGCGGCTTCGACGACGCCGGCCTGGCGCCGCTGCGCTACGTCGAGAGCCGCCGCGGCCGCGAGTTGCGCGCCGTCAACTTCCAGCGCGACAGCGCCCGCATCACCTTCAGCGGGCCGTCGGTCGAGCACCCGCTGGTGGCCGGCGCGCAGGACCGCCTGAGCTGGATGGTGCAGCTGGCCGCGGTGCTGGCGGCCAACCCGGCCCTGGCCGCCACCGACGCGCAGGTCTCGATGTGGGTGGTAGGCACGCGCGGCGACGCCGAGGTCTGGACCTTCACCGTGCAGGGCCGTGTGACGCTGGCGCTGGCGCTGCCGCTGGGCACGGTCGAGAACACGGTGCATCTCAAGCGTGAACCGCGGCGGCCCTACGACACCCAGGTCCAGGTGTGGCTCGATCCGTCGCGCCACTTCCTGCCCGCGCAGGCGCTGCTGATGGTGCGTGCCACCGGCGAGGGCATGGAATTTCGCCTGCAGCAGCTGTCACCCCGTTGAGCGCAGGGCTTGAAATGCAGCGCGCCTCGCCCCACGTAACAGGGCTGGAGGTCCACCCGATGCAGATGCTTTACAACTCGGACAGTTACGTCGTCGTGCAATTCAGCGTGGTCGAAGACGAGGCCGCCGATCAACCCTCGCGCGGCGGCTATGAGATCGTCGATAAATTCGCGCGCAAGGAAATTTATTTGCAGGGCGCTGTCGCCGAAAGCTTCAAGCGCGGCGTCGAGGCGCTGGTGCAGCAGGGGCCCAACGAAGAGAACCTGGACGACTTCATCGCCGGCTTCACCACGCTGGCGCAACAACCGGTCGCCCTGCACTGAGCCTTGGCGCGGCGGGGGCTTGTCGGCCTGGGTGCGCTGGGCCAAGATCAACGCCGTTGTCCCCCAGCCGAGGTGTCACCGATGGCCCGAGCGATAGTCGATGCGCGCTGCCTGCTGTCCCCCGGCCTGGCCGAGGCACCGGTGATGGACGCACTGTGCTCGCACTTCGTGCTCACGCTCACGCTGCGCCAGGCCGGCCGCTTCAACCTGCGGCGCGACTGGAACAGCCTGCTGTCGCTGGTCGGGCGGCACCTGGTGTGGCCGCTGCCGGTGCTGGCGCGGGTGCGCGGCTTCCTCAACAAGCGCTGCAAGGGCAACCCGCAGTGGAAGGGCCACGAGTTGCTCAGCGACGAGGCTTTCGTGCAGCGTCACGGCCCCTGGCGCGGGCCCTACGAAGAAGGCACGCTCTTCTTCTACATCGACGAGTACATCAAAGACGCGCCCAAGGATCTGCTGACCGTGCTGGCCACCACCTGCGACTGGCTGGCGCGGCGCCTGAAGAAGGAATCGACACTCGTCGAAAAGAACATCGACGCGCTGGCTGGGCTGCTGCAGCTCAACCCGGCCGAACGGGCGCTGCTGCTGTACGGCACGCTGGCGCGCTACCAGCGCGATCTGCGCGGGCTGCTGGTGGAGTTCAAGGTCAGCAATGCCCAAGAGGCCTACGCCGCGCTGGCCGCGGTGGCCGGCGTCGAAGCCAGCGAGGTCGCCGAGGCGCTGCGCGCGGGCTCGCGGCTCGAGCGCATCGGCATGGTCGAGAACCTCATCTCCGAGCAAAACATCACCGACCTGGCCGACCTCATGAAGGTCAGCGAGCAGCTGCCGCCCGTGCTCATGCGCGAGTACCGGGCGCCGGGCGAGCTGATGGCCGTCTTCACGCGACCGGTGCCCAAGAGCGAGCTGCAGCCGAGCGACTTTGCCTTCGTCGAAGACGATCTGCGCGTCATGACCGCGCTGCTTCAGCACGCCACGGCGCGCAAGGAGCCGGGCGTGAACGTGCTGCTCTACGGCCCGCCCGGCACCGGCAAGACCGAGCTCGCCAAGGTCTGCGCCGAAGCTGCGGGCCTGAGCCTGTACGAGGTTGAAAACGCCGACCGCGAAGGCAACAGCCTGTCGGGCCGTGACCGCTACCGCAGCCTGCAGATCAGCCAGGTCTTTCTCAAGGCCAGCCCCGACGTGGCGCTGCTCTTCGACGAAGTCGAGGATGTCTTCCCGCCGATCAGTGGTGAAGCGGCGCAGATCCTGGCCCGGCTGGACAGCAGCGACGCGGCAGCGGGCGGCGTCAACAGCAGCGTCAGCGGCAAGGCCTGGGTCAACCAGATCCTCGAAACCAACCCGGTGCCGGTGATCTGGATCACCAACCGCATCGAGCAGATCGACCCGGCATTCCGGCGCCGTTTCCAGTACCACCTGCTGCTCAAGAGCCCGCCGCCGGGGGCGCGCGAAGGTCTCGTCACGCGCGCGCTGGCAGGCGCCACGGTGAGCGACGGCTTTGCCGCCAAGCTGGCAGAACGGCGGGCGCTGACGCCGGCGCAGATCCGCACCGCGGTGCGCTTTGCCCGGCTGGCGCAGGCCGAGGGCGGCGAGCCTGCGGTCTTCGAAGCCCTGATCGAGCGCCAGCTCGGCAACGCCGACAAGGCGCTGGGCGGCGCCCGGCCCGAGCGCGGCGCGCGGCCGGTGGTGACCGAGTACGACCTGTCGCTGCTCAACATCGAGTGCCGCTTCGAAGTGCCCCGTGTCGTGCAGGCGCTGCAGCGGCGCGGCCACGGCACGCTGTGTTTCCATGGCGCGCCGGGCACTGGCAAGACGGCGCTGGCCGAACACATCGCGCGCGCGCTGCAGCGGCCGCTGATGATCCGCCAGACCAGCGACATCGCCAGCAAGTACTTCGGCGAGACCGAGCAGAACATGGCCAGGATGTTCGAGGAAGCCAGCGCCGAGAACGCGGTGCTGCTGCTCGACGAGGCCGACAGCTTCCTGCGCAGCCGTCGCCTGGCCGAACGCAACTACGAGATCACCGAAGTCAACGAGATGCTGCAAGGCATGGAGCGCAACGCCTGCGTCTTCATCTGCACCACCAACCTCTTCGACGAGCTCGACGAGGCCGCGCTGCGCCGCTTCACCTTCAAGATCCGCTTCCATCCGCTCACCGCGCAGCAGCGGCTGCGCATGTTCGTGGCCGAGGCGCTGGGCGGCAACGCCGGGGGCCTCAGCGCCGAGCAGGAGGCTCGCCTGTCGGTGCTCGATCAACTGGTCCCCGGCGACTTTGCCGCCGTGCAGCGACAGGTGGAAATCCTGGGCGAGCGCTTCGAGGCCGATGAATTCCTGTCGCAGCTGGAAAGCGAGCACCGCGTCAAGCCCGGCGTGCGCCAGCGCCGGGGGATCGGTTTCACGCGCTGACACCGCTGCCGGCTCAAGCCGGGGCCGGCAACAGCCGATATGGGCCCATGGGGTCCCTTGTCGCCGTCGTCTCATCGTTGATCCAGGAGCATGCGCTGGCGTGGTCGCTCGGCGCTGCGCTGCTGCTGTGCCTGGCTCTGGCTTGCAGCGTGGGTGGCGTGCGCAGTCGACAGAACCTTCGACTGCGGCTCAAGGCCGCCCACTCGCAGCTCAGCGAGCTGCGCAACCACGATTCCCTGACCGGGCTGGTGACGCGCGAAGAATTCGAAGCGCAGCTTGAAGCCAGTGCAGTCGAGGTCGACCGCGCCCAGGGCCAGCTGGCCTTGTTCTACGTCGGACTGGACAACTTCCGTGCCGTCAACGAGGCCTACGGCTTGCGCGTGGGCGACGGCCTGCTGGCCGAGGCCGGACGCCGCCTGTCGTCGTTCGTCGGCGACCAGCCGCAGGCGGCCCGCGTGGCCGGCGATGAATTCGTGCTTCTCATGCACCTGGACATGGCGAGCGCGATGGCTGCGGCGGCGCGGCTGCAGCAAGCGCTGGCCAGGCCGTTCACGGTGGAGGCGCTGCCGCTGGAGCTGAGCGCCTCGATCGGTATCGCGATCTACCCTGACGATGGCGCGCGGCCGCGGCTGATGGCGCAGGCCTCGCTGGCGATGCGCTCGGTCAAGCACGCCGGGGGCGGGGGCCACGCCCGCTACAGCGCCGCGATGGGCGTGGACATGCGCGACCAGGCCGAGATGCTGCAGGACCTGCGCCACGCGCTGGCGCGCCACGAGTTGCAGTTGTACTTTCAGCCCAAGATCGACGCCCGCACGCTGCAGATCACCGCCGCCGAGGCCTTGCTGCGCTGGCAGCACCCGCGACGCGGCATGGTCAGCCCGACCGTATTCGTGCCGCTGGCCGAGCGCCATGGGCTCATCGCCGACATCGGCCTGTGGGTGATCGAGGAAGCCTGCCGTCAGGCGGCGCAGTGGCGCGAGGCCGGCCTGCGCATGCGCATCGCCGTCAACATCTCGGGCCACCAGCTGCGCCGAGACGACCTCGTCGACCAGATCGAGGCATCGCTGCGGCGTCACCGCATCCCGCCCGAGCGGCTGACCTGCGAGATCACCGAGACGGTGGCCATGGAAGACACCGCGGTCACGCGCGCCGCCTTCGAGCGGCTGCGCCGTGCCGGGCTGCACGTGTCGATCGACGACTTCGGCACCGGCTACTCCAGCCTCGCCGCGTTGCGCCGCCTGCCGGCGGCCGAACTCAAGATCGACCGCGCCTTCATCACGGACCTGAGCAGCGGCGAAGCCGCCCGCAGCATCGTGCGCGCGGTGGTGCAGATGGCACATTCGCTGAATCTTCGCGTGGTGGCCGAAGGGGTCGAGACCGAAGCCCAGCGCGACGAACTGGTGCGCCTGGGTTGTGATGAATTGCAGGGCTACCTTTTTGCCAAGCCGATGACAGCGACCCTGCTGGCCCTGTGGGCCGGCGGCGACGGCCCGGCGGCGCAATCGATGTTCCGGCCCTCGCTCTTCGACCCCACCCAGCCGGCGCCGCTGGAGGCTTGAAGCGTCCGTCCCGGCACACCGGGGAAGCTCGGGCAGCGACTTTTTCCCACTTTGTGATGATCCTGCACGCCCGCCCGGTGGGCGCTTGAGATGCGATGATGGAGGGTCTGCTTTGTGAGCCTTTGCAAGAACCATGTCCCCAACCGCCACTGGTGAATCGTCCCTGCTGCTGTGGGTCATGGCTGCGGTCGTGGCCGGCTTGGGGGCCTACCTGTTCGTAGGCTGGATCCGTCGCGCGCAAGGCCTCGAAGGCTGGCGCAACACGCTCGGGCCGGCCGCGCTGGCCGCCGGCGCCCTGGGCGCGGGCATGACGTCCGCCATGGTGCTGGCGATGTCGGCCGAAGCGCTGTCCTTCCCGCTGGGCTACCTCTGGCTGGCGCTGCCTGCCTTGTTCCTGGGCCCGATGGTGGCCTGCCTGCCTGCCGCCTGGTGGCTGACGCGGCGCCACAACTGGCTGGCCCTGCTCAGCTGCGGCCTGCTGCTGGCCGCCGTGGCGGTGGCGGTGCAGGCGGGCTGGATCCTGGCTGCCGGCCTGCGCCCGGGTATCCGCTGGCGCTTTGAATTGCTCGGCGCCGCCGCGGCGCTGGCAAGCTCGGGCTTCATCGCCGCCCTGTGGTTGGCCTATTCCGACGCCAGCAGCGAGGGCGCCCGCAAGTCCTTGTGGCGCATGGGCGCTGCGGCGCTGATGGGCCTGACGCTGATTGCCGGGCAGGAGGTGGTGGTGTCGTCCGTCGGCTTGCTGTCGCAGGTGGGTTCGATCTACCAGCGCCAGGCAGCGGCGACCTGGCTGTGCCTGGCGACGGGCGCGCTGGTGCCCACCATCCTGGCCATGATGGCGCTCGACCTGAGCCTGCGCAACCGCGCGGGCCGCCGGCGCCGGCGCAGCGGCGGCGTGGAGCTGAACCTGCCCAAGCGGCGCAAGCACCGCCGCAAGTACCGCTCGCTCTGAGGCCCGCGGTTCAGCAGCGCCAGCGCGCCCTCACAGTTGCTCCCAGGGCAAGCCGTCGTGGCGCCAGCCATTGACGCGGCCACGCTGGAAGTGCTCGTCGAGATCGCCTTCGAATCCATGCAGCACGTTGATGACCTGCTGGAACCCCGCGGCCTCCAGCGCCTGGCCGGCCTCGACGGTGCGCTTGCCCGAGCGGCAGAGCAGCACCACCGGCCGCTCGGCCTGGCCCCCTTCGCGGCGAACCTGGTCCACAAAGGCCTGCGGGTGGGTCTGCATCTCCGGGTACTCGTACCAGGCGATGTGAACCACGCCGGGCGGGTGCCCCACGTACAGGTACTCGATCTCCATGCGCACGTCGACGAACAGGGCTTGCGGATGATCCTGCAGGAACTGCCAGGTCTGGCGCGCAGTGAGATGCTTCATGGGCAGGGGCTTGGCGGGCTTCCTACAATCAGACGATGAACGCTGTGGTGAACGACACGATGAACGCGCCCAAGGCTGCACCCTACAGGGCCTACACCCGAGGCGCCGCCTTGGCCACCATTTTGCAGCAGCGCATCGCCATCATCGACGGTGCGATGGGCACGATGATCCAGCGCTACAAGCTCGGTGAGGCTGATTTTCGCGGCCAGCGCTTTGCCCATCATGGCAAGGACCTCAAGGGCAACAACGACCTGCTCGTGATGACGCGGCCCGACGTCATCCGCGAGATCCACGCCCAGTACCTGGCCGCCGGCGCCGACATCATCGAATCCAACACCTTCGGCGCCACCAGCATCGCCCAGGAAGACTACGGCCTGGGACACGTTGCGCGCGAGATGAACGTGGCCGCGGCCCGCGTCGCGCGCAGCGCCGCCGATGAATACAGCACGCCCGACAAGCCGCGCTTCGTGGCCGGCGCCCTGGGCCCGACGCCGCGCACCGCGAGCATCAGCCCCGACGTCAACGACCCCGGCGCCCGCAACGTGAGCTTCGAGCAGTTGCGCGCGGCCTACCGTGAGCAGGCCGAAGGGCTGCTGGAAGGAGGCTGCGACCTGTTCCTGGTGGAAACCATCTTCGACACCCTCAACGCCAAGGCCGCCATCTTTGCGCTCGACGAGCTGATGGAGGAAACCGGCGAACGCCTGCCGGTGGTGATCTCGGGCACCGTTACCGACGCTTCCGGCCGCATCCTGAGCGGCCAGACGGTGGCCGCGTTCTGGCACTCGGTGCGTCACGCGCGCCCGCTGGCCATCGGGCTGAACTGTGCCCTTGGCGCCGCCGTCATGCGCCCCTACATCGAGGAACTGTCCAAGGTGGCCGGCGACACCTACGTCAGCTGCTACCCCAACGCCGGCCTGCCCAACCCGATGAGCGACACCGGCTTCGACGAGACGCCTGCCGTCACCGGCGGCCTGATGGAGGAGTTTGCGCGCGCCGGCTTTCTCAACATCGCCGGCGGCTGCTGCGGCACCACGCCAGAGCACATCGCCGAGATCGCGCGGCGTCTGGGCGCCTACCGGCCGCGCTCGCGCCACGACCCCTTGTTCAGCGGCCTGCTGGCGGCCTAAAGGACTGCCCCCCAATCAAGCTTCCACCCGCGGAACCGGCTCCGCCGGGCCGCCAGGTGACGGCCCCCTCGGGGGGTAGCGACCGCAGGGAGCTCGGGGGCCCTAGATCTCTATCTTGGTCCCCAGCTCGACGATCCGGTTCGTCGGCAGGTTGAGAAAGTCGGCCGCCGCGGCGGCATTGCGGTGCATGCTGGCAAACAGTTTTTCGCGCCACATCGCCATGCCGCCGCCAAAGGTCGGGATCACGGTGTCGCGGCTGAGGAAGTAGCTGGTTTCCATGTCGTCGAGTTGCACGCCGCGGCCAGCCAGCAGCTTCAGCGCCTCAGGCACGTCGGGGTCGTTCTTGAAGCCGAAGTGCAAAGTCACCTGCCAGCAGTCGTGCCCCAGGCCCTCGACTTCGCAGCGGCGGCCGAAGCCGATCCACGGCACCTCGTGGTGGAGCACGGTGACAAACAGGTTCTGCTCGTGCAGCACCTTGTTGTGCTTGAGGTTGTGCAGCAGTGCGAACGGTGTCGCGCCCGCTTCGACGCTCAGGAACACGGCGGTGCCCGGCACGCGCAGCGGGGGACTGAGGAAAATGGACTCCAGGAAGGACCGGATGTCGATCGCCTCTTCGCGCATGCGGTGCGCCATGAGCCGGCGCCCGGCCTTCCAGGTGACCATGAGCGTGAACAGGCCGACGCCGATGAGCAGCGGGAACCAACCGCCCTCGAGCACCTTCACGGCATTCGCCGCAAAGAACACCACGTCGACCAGGAAGAACACGCCGGTGGCGGCCAGGCATAGCGGCAAGGGCAGCTTCCAGGCGTAGCGGATGACGAAGAAGGTCATCATGGTGGTGATCGTCATGTCGATGGTCACCGCGATGCCGTAGGCCGAGGCCAGCGCGCTGCTGCTGCCGAACAGCACCACCGCCAGCACGACGCAGGC
>JANMVM010000281.1:0-3378 GCA_031392695.1 Rubrivivax sp. | reverse complement strand
AGATTTCGAGACATGAAAACGCGTCTTCGTCCGCCATGCGTCGTTGCAAATCCTCGCGATACCAGAAGGTATCGCTGTGGTTTGCGCCTAGCCTGGCGAACGAATTCATCGTTTTCAACTTGTCTCGAAACCTATGGGTTGGAGCACTAGGCCTTGCGGCGCCCCTACTCAATGACCTTGTCGTCGCTGATCGGAATCGACTGCTGGATCGTCGGGCCCAGGGCCTGCGCGGACTCGCGGCTGATGATCAATCCGACTTGCGTCGGCGGCTCGACCGCGAGCTCCGCGGGCTTGGCTTCCTTGCGGATCTTGTCCACGTGAGTGGCGCAGCGCCGGCAACTCTCGGGCAAATTTGGCCGCTGACTGAGCAGACTGCTCGGCTTTGTTCAGCGCCATCAGCGCCATCAGCGCCATCAGTGCCATCAGCGTCATCAGCGCCATCAGCGCCAGCGCGTTGCGGACGTCCTTGGCGTTGCGTGCTGCAGTCCACAACGTGGCGACACCGATCGACTGCGCAGCGCCCTGGATCACCATCCATCTTCTGGCCATGGCAGCGTTGTCGGCGTTGGTCAAGGCCGCGACGAGGGACAGCTTGGGCAATCCGGGCCAGGTGGTGCTGAAGCTGAAAACGCAGGTTCAGTGGAGGCTTACTTGTGCTCAGGCCGTGCCCCAAACAAGACACCCTGGAACAACGCCACCACGCATCCGCGGACGCCGCCGCGGGCACCAGCCCGTGGCCAGGCGCTGCAGGCGGCCTGACTCTCGCTCAAGTTCGCT
The DNA here is from genome assembly GCA_031392695.1 of Rubrivivax sp. Classification (GTDB taxonomy): domain Bacteria; phylum Pseudomonadota; class Gammaproteobacteria; order Burkholderiales; family Burkholderiaceae_C; genus Rubrivivax. The sequence goes on along the minus strand of JANMVM010000281.1, from coordinate 2,601 downwards.
CAAGCTTCGCGTCCGGACAGGCTCCTCGCCCCGGGGCCGAAGGGGATCACTGCGCCCGGGGCTTGCTGGGGCTCGGCTCCGGGTGCCACGAACGGCAGCGCGCCGACGCTTCAGACCCGCCCGCGCCGTCGTCGGCGTCGGGGGCAATGTCAGGCTTCGACACGGGCGATGCGCTTGATTTCAAGAGCGATGTCCTCGGGCGACAGCACAAAGTCAATGCAGCCGGTTTCAATGGCGCTTTGCGGCATGTCGGGCTGGGATGCGGTGCTGAGCTTTTGCGCGATGGTGATGCCGCCCACTTCCCGGATGCCGCACAAGGCGGCCGCACCGTCGCCGTCGTAGCCGGAGACGATGACGGCCACCAGCTTGCCGTCCCAGCACGCGGTGAGTGAGCGCAGGAAGACCGTGATCACATCCGGCCAGCCTCGCAGCTTGGAGATCGGCTTCAAGACGAACTTACCGTCTTCGACGTGCAGGCTGCGGTTTTCAGGAATGATGAAGACCCGGTTCGGCTCGATCAACAAACCGTCGGTGATCAGATCAACCGGCATCGCGGTATGGCGCGGAAGAATCGTGTGCAGCTGCGTCGGAAACAGGGTCATGTGGTTGACGATCACGATCGCCACCCCCAGGTCGGCCGGCAGGCATTTCAACAAACGAACATAGGCATCCAGCCCACCGGCCGAACCCCCGATGCACACGACGGGAAACGTCCCTGGCGGGCGCGGCAACGGGTGCGATGGGTTTGCGGTCTGCATGATGGCCTCTGGCTGGCTTCTGGCTGGCCTTGTGTCCGGGGGCTGCCCCCACCTTCAGCCGGCGCGGCCGTGGTTGCGACGAACCTGGTGCCGATGCAGCGGCTTTTCGGGGCCCACAGCGCGGCGCGATGGCATGGCCTTGGCGGCGGCTTACTTGGGCGCGGTGGGTGGCGTGACGGCCGGGTCAGCACCCTTGGCATGCGACAGGCCGGCAAGTTCCGCGGCACGCAGTTCTTCTGCTTCCTCTGGGCTGGTCGGACGTGCCGCGCGGGCCGCCTGTTCGACGCGGCCGGACTGCGCGAACGCCTGAGCGGCCTTGTCGTAGCGGCGGCTCGCGTCGTAGTTGCCTTCGCCTTGCAGGGCCTTGTCGTCGGTGGGCTGGGTCATGCTGAACTCCTGTGGGGGTTGGACGGCCTTCTCAGGCCATGGCCATGACCGCGGCGCCACGGCGTGGCTTCGGCAAGCTGACATCAGTTGCCCAAGGTCAACGTCAAGGACCGCAGGGTAGAAGGGAGTTTCGGCGCGGTCTGTGCTGCAAGCCACACAGGACTGCAGGCCACACAGGACTGCAAGCCACGCGGGCCCGTTCCGGACCTGGTGCCGACGCCCGACAGCACCCATGCCAAGCTCGCCGGCTCGGGCCCCGGCACGGGCACCGGCAAGGACGCCGGCTTGGCGCCGATGACATCGTCCATCCGCACGAAGTCGTGCTTCTCATTGACCCGCACGCCGTTGCCGAGCCGAAGGATCGATCGCGTTGTCTTCCTGGCGACGGCCACGCCGCCGATTTAGGTGGTGGACAGGATGCTGCTGGCCGCCCGATCAGTGCGACAGCAGCACGCTGCAGGTCGACTGCAGCAGCGTGTCGCGCGTCATTCCGCCCATCATCCACTCGCGCAGCCGGCTGTGGCCGAAGGCACCAGCCACCAGTAGATCGGCGCCGCTGTCCTGCACCAGGGCGTCGATGGCGTCGCCGGCGCTGCCGGCGTCCAGCGTGAGGGCCGTCTGGGCCTGCACGCCATGGCGCAGCAGCCAGCTGCAGACGTCGTCGAGCCGGGCCTGCGCGCGTTCGGCGTCCTGCGGCGCGGCGATCTCGGCCACCGTGGTCTGGGCCGCCAGTTGCAGCAGCGGCAAGGCATCGAGCACCGCGCGGCGCGATTCCGGTGTGTCCTGCCAAGCCACGAGCGCGTGGCGCAGCGGCGCATCGGTGCGCGCTGCCGGCACCACCAGCACGGGCCGGCCTGCCTGCTTGACCAGCGTGCCGGCGTCGAGGTGGCGTGAGAAGTCGAGCCGGTCGCCAGGCGCGGCCGCGGTGATCAGCAGGTCGGCGCAGCGCGCCTCCTCGGTCGCGAAGTTCACCAACGGCGTCAGCCCCAGCGAAGTGCGCCAGGCCAGCGTGGCGGCGCGGCCGCCCAGCGCCCTGCGGAACTCGTCTTCGGCTTCGATCAGCTCACGCTGGAGTTCTTCATGCACCTGCTGCAGCAAGGTGCCGTCGAGCGCGCCGATGCCCTGCACACCGGGCACGATCTGCGCCACGCCCATGCCCACCACATGCGAGCGCCAGCGCGGGGCCAGCTCGGCGGCCACCTGCAGCACCGCGGTGTTGCTGCGCCCGGGCTGCAACAGCACGAGCAGGGCGGGGCAGGTGCGCCAGACGCTTCGGCGCGCGGCTGCAGGATCGGCGACGCTCTGCGCGCCGCGGTCTTCGACCCGGCGCTCTCTGACGCGGCCGACGCGGGGACTGACGATCTGCAGGGCCATGGCAGGGTGCTTTCGGAGCGAGGGGTTGGCTGCACGATGGGCGTGCTGCAGGCCAGCGTCTGTGCGCTGCGCAACACCGCGT
>JANMVM010000216.1:0-29516 GCA_031392695.1 Rubrivivax sp. | reverse complement strand
GGTTTCGGCGGCCTGGCGGGCAAGTCCGTGATCACGCGCGTGCGCCTGGCCTTGCCGCGACCGTGGCAACCCGTGCTGGGCTACCTCGATCTCGAACGCAAGATGGCCGCAACCGGCAACACCCGGCCCGATGCGCGCACCTTGTTCGAGTGGGTGTGCGCCATCCGCCGCGCCAAGCTGCCCGACCCGGCGCTGATCGGCAACGCCGGCAGCTTCTTCAAGAACCCGGTGGTCACGCCCGAGCAGTGCCGCGACATCATCGGCCGCGACCCCGAGATCGTGCACTACCCGCTGCCCGACGGCAGTGTCAAGCTGGCGGCGGGCTGGCTCATCGACGCCTGCGGCTGGAAGGGCAAGACCGTGGGTCGCGCCGGCGTCTACGACAAGCAGGCCCTGGTGCTGGTCAACCGCGGCGGCGCCAGCGGCGCCGAGGTGGTGACGCTGGCGCGCGCCATCCAGGAAAGCGTCTACGGTCGCTTCGGCATCCGCCTGGAGCCCGAGCCGATCATCCTGTAGGTGCGGCCATCGCGTCGGGCAGCAGCCCGGCTTCCTGGGCTGCCTTGCGCGTCACCGGCAGCAGCTCCTCGTAGCGCTGCACGAGCCGGGCAATCTCGTGCGCCGGCAGGTGAGCGGCGCCTTCCTGCAAGGCCTCGGCGGTGCTGGCCAGGGCAGCGAGCCCCAGGTTGAGCGCCGCACCCCTGACCGCATGCGCGTTGACGCGCAACTGCAGTGGCTGGGCGTCGCGCACGGCAGCGCGCAGATGCTGCACCGTCTGCGGGCCCTGATCCAGGAAGGCCGCGATCATGGCGCCCAGCTTGGCCCGCGACATGGCCTGCAGCGCCGACTCGATCGCAGCGTCGTCGAGCAGCGGCAGCCTGGCCAGGCCCGCCGAAGTCCGAGGTGCGGGGGTGTTGGCCGGCAGGCCGGCGATGCCCGCTGCATCGCCGCCGCCGGGGTGCCCGCTGCCGAACAGTTGGCGCAGCAGGGTGGCCAGCTTCTGCGGGCTCACGGGCTTGGTGAGGAAGTCATTCATGCCCGCCACCAGGCAGCGCTCCCGGGTCTCTTCAAACGCGTCGGCAGTGAGGGCCACGATGGGCACCGTCGAGCGGGCCGCATCGGGCAGGGCACGAATGGCGCGCGTCGCGGCCACGCCGTCCATGAGCGGCATGTGCAAGTCCATCAGCACGAGGTCAAAGGGCATCGTCGCGGCGGCCGCGACCGCTTCCTTGCCGTTCGCGCTGAAGTGCGCGGAGTGCCCCATGTTGTCGAGCAGCGCGGCCATGTACTGCCGGTTTACCGGGTGGTCTTCGGCCACCAGCACGCGCAGCGGCTGCGCCTGGCCGGGGTGGGCTGCGCTGGCGGTGCTGGCGGCGGGACCCACATCCGCCACCGCGGCCAGCGGCAGCCGCAGCGTGAAACAGCTGCCCTCGCCCAGCTTGCTGGTGACGGTGATGTCGCCGTGCATCAGGCGCGCCAGGTTGCGCGAGATTTCCAGCCCCAGGCCAGTGCCACCGTGGCGTCGCGAGCGTGAGGCATCACCCTGCGCAAAGCGGTTGAAGAGATGCGCTATGGTGGACCCGTCCATGCCCATGCCGGTGTCGATGACGGCGAACTCGAGTTCGTCCGTGTCGTCGCCGCCCGGTCGCGAACGTACGTCCAGCAGCACCGCGCCGCGATCGGAGAACTTGATGGCGTTGGACAGCAGGTTGAAGAGGATCTGTTTCAGCCGCGTGGCGTCGGCCATCACGCGTTCGGGCACCGAGGGGTCGGCGTCGAGGTGCAGCGCCAGCGCCTTGGCCGCGGCTTGCGGGCGCATCAGGGCTTCGACGTCGCGCAACAGCTGGCGCAGGTCCACCGGCGTCGGGGCCAGGGTGAGGCGCCCGCTTTCCAGCTGCGACATGTCCAGGATGTCGTTGAGGATGACCAGCAGGTGGTCGGCCGACTCGGTGGCGGTACGCAGGTAGTCGATCTGTCGCGGCGTGAGACCGGTCTCGCGCAGCAGCGACAGCATGCCCATCAGACCGTGGAAAGGGGTGCGGATCTCGTGGCTCATGTTGGCCAGAAAGGTGCTCTTGGCCTGGCTGGCGCCTTCGGCGTCGCGTCGCGCCTGGCTGAGGTTGGCCGCCAACTCTTCGAGCACCACGCGTCGTTGCCGCAGTTGCCGCACCTGGCGCAGCGCAATGTAGGCGAATGCCAGTGTCAGCACCGACATGAACACCGTCAGGCCCAGGCCGAGCTGGTTTTGCTGGCGCACGGCCAGGTTGCGCTGCTCCATCTGCTGCGCCACGCGGTGGGCGGCCCCCAGCGACAGGCCGTGCATGGGTGCTCCCAGGGCATCGAGCGCCTGCAGACGCTCGGCAACGAAGGCCGGCGTGGCCTCGAACGAGGGCTGGTCGCCCAGCGCCAGGTCGGCGCGGGCCACGAAGCGCTGCACCGCCACCAGCGTCTCGCGGTGCTCCGCGTTGTCGCTGATGAGCCGGCGAGGGCGTTCGGTGTCGAGCAGTTGCAAGCGGCTGACCCAGATGTCGTAGCGCAGCTTCAGGTCGGCCAGGCTCTGCCCGTCCGGGGCCCGGTCGGCCAGGTGCCAGGCTTCGCGCAGGCGCAGGTATTCGATCTCGGCCTGGTAGATGGACAGCACGGCGTAGTCGTCGCCGGTGCGCATGGCCTGCTTGAGCAGCGAGAACTGGCGCGCCTGCACCAGCGCCACGGCCAGCAGCGCCACCAGCAGGCCGAAGCCGATGAGCCCGAGCCAGCCGAAGCTGGACCTGGACGGCGCGGGGCCCGTCAGAGGACCTCGATCGTGCGCAACTGCCATGCCGAACGGCTGTAGTACACCGCCGTGCGCAACTCGGGCCGCGAATCGAAGGGGTAGACCACGAACAGCGGCCCCTTGTCGCGCACCGTCAGCGGCTTGTCGTCGATGAGCCTGGCGATGACGACGTCATGACGCTGGGGATCGTCAAACGGCATCTCGACGACATAGTCGTTGAGTGCGATGAGCTTGAGCAGGGTGCCCTGGGCCCCGGCGGCCATCAGCACGTCGCGCATCAGCGGCCCGGTGAACCGGCGCGACTGCGCATACCAGGGGGTGCGCATGGACAGGCTTTGCTGCGGCAGTGCTTCGAGCATCGGCATGTCGAACTGCGCGCGCCGGCCGTCGTTGGTGTTGCGGACGCGGCCACCCAGTGTCAACACGACCACGCCGGTCGGGGCGTCCAGGGCCCAGGCCGGCACGGCCAAGGCGCCGGCGGCCAGGCCCAGTGACGCTTGCAGCCACCGTCGGCGGCTCACCCCAGCCTGTGGAGTCGTTGCCGCGCGGGCACAACCTCTAAGCTCGGGTGGGGGGAATCGCTCGACCATGCCGACATTCTAGGGGGGCCTGTCTCAGCCGCTCTGGAGCATGTCGCCCATATCCAGGCCGGTCAAGCTCTTGGCCTGCCGCGCAAGCCAGAAGAACAGGACCATCATCATGATCATCGAGGGGATGGCGATGATCGGGTAGCTCAGCAGCGTGAGGCGGCCCAGTTCCTGGTTGAAGGCCTCGGTGCCGGCCGGGCTCGTCACGACCCAGCGCGCCAGCACGTAGTTGGCCACGGCCGAGAAGAAGAAGGTGCCCGCCAGCATCGCCGTGCCCTGGCGCAAGCGCTGCTCGAAAGCCGCCGCGTTGCCCTTGGCGACAAGCGCTTGGTTCACGCGCTCGACGTCGAAGAGGTTGGCATTGAACACCAACAAGTGGATCAAGGGGCGGTGGGCCCAGATCGAACCCAGGATCACGAGCCCGATGAGCGAAGGAACAGCGGCCTCCTTGACGGCCAGCCACTGGGCGTCGAGCGCCAGCAGGCCGATGCCGCCCGTGAGCAGCGTGCTCACCACGCCCAGCACGGCGAGCCAGTTGAGCTTGCGGCGTCGCCAGCCGTCCCACAGGCCCCAGCCGAGCGGAAAGGCCAAACCGACCAACAGCGCCCGCACCGTGCCCAGGCTGTCGGCGCCACTGAACTTCATGAGCACGATGGCCGGGATGATGATCGTGACTGCAATCTCAAGCAGCGGATTTGGTTTGGAGGCGTCAGGTTTCATGCAGGCAGAGGGGGTCAGGGCTGAAGGGCTTGGGCGGCAGGGGGGCAGGGGCATGGGGCAATCACATCCGGGCGCCGGTCCATCCGCTGCGCCCGGCGCCCGCGCGGACCGGTTTCGCGTGTGCCATTTTCGCTGACGCTCAGCGCACGCGGCCCAGCACGGCCTTGATTGCCTTCATTTCCACACGGTGGCCGGCCTCTTGCAGCACCCTCCCGGCGCCTGGCGGCAGGGAATCGCCGAAGGCGCATCCCCGCTGTCATCCCCAGCCGCCTATTGCACCGCTGCGCGACGGAGATGATCGAGCTTGGCGGCGTAGCGGTCGTGCGCGGCGGGGCTGGAGCTGTACTCGACCGCTCGCGCCAGGTGCCCAGCGGCGCGGTCGGACCGGCCCAACTGAACGTAGGCCTGGGCGGTCCAGAAGTGAACCTCGTCCTGGTAGGGCTGCAGACGCAGTTCGCGCAGGAACATTTCCAGCGCGCGCGCCGGCTCGCCGGCCAGCAGGGCGGCACGACCGAGATTGAAGTGCTGGAAAGGAATTTCGGGCTGCAAGCGCGCCAGTCGCATCGCCAGCTCGGGCGTTTCTGCGCCGCGCCCGAGCTCGTCGAGCAAGCGAACCAGGTTGCTCAAGGGGTGGACGTTGTCGGGCTCGGCTTTCAGGGCATGGCGGAAGGCCGCCTCGGCCTCGACGGCGTGGCCGGCGCGGTGGTAGATCACGCCCAGCGTGTTGGCGGCGCCGAAGAAACCCGCGTCGCGCTGCAGGGCCGCGCGGGCGTGCCAGTAGGCCGCTGCCATCTGCCCGGCAGCCAACAACTCGACGGCCCGGTTGTTGAAGTACATGGCGACGATCGTGGCCTCATCCAGCGGGCGCGTGCGCTGGCCGCGCATGTCGCGCTGCGACAGGAAGTCCACCGTCAGCGTCACGTCCTCCTGGGTGCCGAAGTTCCTGCGCATGCTCGGCGGGCCCAGCACCAGGTTGACGTGCCCGCTGGCCAGCGTGAGGCCGCCACTGCGGCTGTAGAAGTCCTCGGTCTGCACCTGCTGAAAGCCCACCGGCAGGCCGAGGTGGCGGGCCAGGCTGGCGGTCATGATCACCAGCGACAAGCAATTGCCCGCGCGCGCTGCAAACGCCTCGGCAGCGTCGTGGGTGGTGCTGGCATCGTAGGCCAGGCGCAACTGGCCGTTCTGGTAGAGCGCGTCGATGAGGGCACGACGCGGGTCGTGCCGGTGCGCCAGCCCGACGAGCTCACGATCGGCATACGCGCGCATGGCATCGCTGATGGCAAACACCCGGTTCGGGTCGATGGCCCGCTCGGGCGCCTGAAACAGCTCATCGCGCAACAGGGCTTGCGCGTCGGGCAGCAAGGGTCGGTTGGCACACCCGGCCAAGCCGATACAGATGCCCAGCAAGGCGACCCAGCGCACCACAGTCTGCATGCCCAGCCTCCGTGAGCACCGCGTGAAAGGTGCTGCTTGGCCGATGCTACGCCTGCTTGTCAGGCCCGGAGGGCTCAGCCAGCGCGCGTGAAATCGCGCTTGGGCCTTCGCCTGGCGATCAACTCCTTCCGGAGTCGCTCGTCCCGGCTCAGCCCGGCGCTGCCGCGGCGCCTGGCGTGGACAGCGTCAGCCGGTTTCGCAGGCGCAACGCCGCCGCGCGCAGTGCCGGGCTGGCCGAGGCCGCGGCTTCGTCCAGGGCGCGGCGGGCGTAGTCGGGGTCGCGCTGCAGCCGTTCGACGTGAATGTGAATGCCTTCACCGGCGAGCAGCCACTTGAGCTCGATGATCTCCACCAGCGGCAGCGTCGATGCCGGACAGTCGGAGGCGGAGGCGGCGACGGCAGAAGATGTGAGCACGGTCAGACGTTAACGGCACATCCCTTGCCCAAGCTGACAGCCGATTGGAGTGTCTCCCCCAGAATCCAGACTCGAAAACCCTTGCATTTCACGATCCGACATGAACCCTCGCCCGCCTTTGACCGATTTGCAGCACCTGCCGGCGCAATTGCGCGGCGCCGGCTGGGCCGTGCTCGACCGTGAATCGCTGCAAGGCCTGAGCCGACTCGCGTCTGCTACCTTCGAGCGCTGGCAGCCGCACTGGCAGGACTTGGCGCCAGACCAGCACCTGCGCGACGGGGGTCGCTACCGGCGCCGTCGCCACGGCTGTTTCGTCGTCGATGGCGCCGCCTGTCGCCCGGTGCCTCACCGGGCCCACTGGCAGCCGCTGGAATACAACGCCCTGCATGGCGGGCTGCTGCGCCGCTTCGAGCCCTTGCCCGAGGCGTTGGTGTCCGACCCCGACTGGTCAACCTTGCTCGTGGCCCTGGCCGGGGTGGCCAGCGGCCTGCGCCACCCGACGCCCTGGTTCGTCGAGGCCCACCCCTTCCGCATCGACGCGACTCACGGCATCGGACGCCCAACGCCCGAAGGCGCGCACCGCGACGGCGTCGACCTGGTGGCCGTGGTCTTCGTGGGCCGCGGCAACGTCAAGGGCGGCGAGACGCGGGTCTTCGACGCCGCAGGCCCGCAAGGCGTGCGCTTCGTGCTCAGTGAACCCTGGAGCGTGCTGTTGCTCGACGACGCGCGGGTGATCCACGAATCCACCCCCATCCAGCCGCTGGACCCGGCGCAGCCGAGCTGGCGCGACACCCTGGTGCTGACCTTCCGGCAAGGCGGCTTCCAGGGCCCCGAAGGAGCCTGAAGCCATGACCTCCCCGGCCACCACCCTCGCCATCACCCTCGCCATCACCCCGGCAGACATCGAAGCCGCCGCGCGGCGCCTGCAGGGCCATGCTCATCGCACACCCGTGCTCACTTCGAGCACGGCCGACGAGCGCACCGGCGCACGCGTGTTCTTCAAATGCGAGAACTTCCAGCGCATGGGGGCGTTCAAGTTTCGCGGCGCCTACAACGCGCTGGCGCAGTTCTCGCCCGGGCAGGCGCGCGACGGCGTGATTGCCTTTTCTTCGGGCAACCACGCCCAGGCGATCGCGCTGTCGGCGCGCCTTTTGGGCATGCCGTCGGTGATCGTGATGCCCACCGATTCGCCTGCGGCCAAGCTGGCAGCCACGCGTGAATACCAGCGCGGCCAGCCGCACAGCGAAGTCGTGCTCTACGACCGCTACACCCAGGACCGCGAAGCCATCGGCCGCCAGCTCGCTGCCGAGCGCGGCATGACGCTCGTTCCGCCCTACGACCATGCCCACGTGATGGCGGGCCAGGGCACGGCAGCGGCCGAGCTGCTGGCCCACACCGGCCCGCTGGACCAGTTGCTGGTGTGCGTGGGCGGCGGCGGGCTGATCGCGGGTTGTGCGGTGGCCGCGCACCACGCGAGTCCGGGCATCGAGGTCCACGGCGTCGAGCCCGAAGCCGGCAACGACACCCAGCAGAGCCTGGCGCGCGGCGCCATCGTCCATATCGACACGCCGCAGACGATCGCCGACGGCGCCCAGACCCAGCACAGCGGCACGCTCACCTTCCCGGTCATCCAGCAGCTCGTGAAGAGCATCGTCACCGTCACCGACGGCCAGCTCATCAGCACGATGCGTTTCTTTGCCGAGCGCATGAAGATGGTGGTCGAGCCCACGGGTTGCCTGGCGGCGGCAGCGCTGCTCGAGGGCGTGGTGCAGGTGCAGGGCCAGCGCGTGGGCGTGATCGTCAGCGGCGGCAATGTCGACCTGGCGCGCTACGCGGGCTTTCTCGCGGCGGCCTGAGTCTGCGCCTGCGGTAACGTTTCGGTTTCGCTGAACTGGAGACCCGACCATGGCCGAAGTCACCCCCGCCGCACCGGCGCCCGAAACCGACGCGGCCAAGAAGCAGAAAGAGCGCTTCGAAAAGCTGCTCGCCACCCCGGTGGCAAAGAGCAGCGGCAGCGTCATGCTGGCGGGCCGGGCCAGGGACTACGACGTGCAGGCGGCCTTCATCCCGGTGGCACCCGCAGGCCTGGGTGAGCCCGAAGCTGCGATCCTGGCCACGGCCTACCTGCTCCAGGGTGCGCCGGCGGCGCAGCGCCCGGTGTGCTTCGCCTTCAACGGCGGGCCCGGCTCGGCCTCGATCTGGCTGCACCTGGGCGCGCTGGGCCCCAAGCGGGTGGTGGTGCCCGACGACGGCAGCATGGCGCCGGCCCCCTACCGGGTCGAGGACAACCCGCACAGCTGGTTCGAGCACTTCGATCTCGTTTTCATCGACCCGCCGCACACCGGCTGGTCGGTGACGGCCCACGAGGCGGCGCGCAAGAAGATGCTGTCGGTGGACGGCGACATCGACGCGCTGGCCGAAGTCATGCGCCTGTGGCTCACGCGGCACCAGCGCTGGGGCTCGCCGGTGTACCTGGCCGGCGAAAGCTACGGCACGACGCGCGGCGCCGGGCTGGCCAACAAGCTGCAGGAGATCGGCGTCGTGCTCTCGGGCCTGATCCTGGTGTCGTGCGCGATGGACCTGCAGAGCATCGTCTTCGCGCCCGCCAACGACCTGCCGTACGCGCTCTTCCTGCCCGCTCTGGCCAACGTGGCGCAGTACCACGGGTTGCTGCAGGGCTCCCTGGCGGCCTCACCCGAGGCGGCCCGCCGTGCGGCCGAGGACTACGTGCAGGACGAGTACGCCGCCGCGCTGCAGGCTGGCTCCAGGCTGGGCGACAAGCAGCGCGGCCGCGTCGCCCGGCGCTTGAGTGAGCTCACTGGGCTGGCGCGCGAGCTCGTCGAGGACAAGAACCTGCGCATCAGCGACCAGACCTTCTTCTTCGAGGCGCTGCGCTCGCGCGGCCGCATCGTCGGCCGGCTCGAGGCCCGCGCCACCGGCCCGATGGCCGCCAGCCGCACCAGGGAATGGGAATTCGACCCCGGCATCGAGGCCATCGCGGCGCCCTACACGATGGCCGCGATGGCCTACTTCAGCGAAACCCTGGGCCTGGCTTTCGAGCAGCGCTACGAGGTGCTGGCGCGCGACGTCAACCAGGGCTGGAACTGGAACCGCGGCGCGACCAGCCGCCTCGGCTTCACCTCCACCAGCCCCGACCTGGCGCTGGCTCTGCGGCGCAACCAGCACCTGCGCGTGCTGGCGGCGAGTGGCCGCTACGACCTGGGCACGCCCTACAGCGCCAGTGACTGGAGCCTGGCGCAACTGGACATACCGGCCGACGTCAAGGCGCGGGTGCAGCACCGCTACTACGACGCCGGCCACATGATGTACACGCGCCAGGCCGATCTGGTGCAGCTCAAGAACGACGTCGCGGCCTGGCTCGCAGCCTGAGGCGCCGCGCATGCACATCGGGCTGCTCACCGGCGGGGGCGATTGTCCGGGGCTGAATGCCGTCATCCGCGCCGTGACGCTGGCCTTGCACAACGAATGCGGGGCGCGCGTGAGCGGCATCGAGCGCGGCTTTCGCGGCCTGCTGACGCGGCGGGCACGGCCGCTCGCGCCGGATCAGGTCTACGGCATCCTGGCCCAGGGTGGCACCATCCTCGGCTCCGACAACACCTGCGATCCGTTTGCCGACCCCACGGGCGCCGATCGCTCGGCCCAGGCGCTGGCCTTCGCCCGCGCGCTTGGCCTGGATGGGCTGGTGGCCATCGGCGGCGACGGCACGATGGCCATCGCGCACCGTTTTCACGAAGCCGGCCTGCCGGTGGTCGGCGTGCCCAAGACGATCGACAACGACCTCGCCCACACCGAGCGCACTTTCGGCTTCGACAGTGCGGTGGCCGTGGTGGCCGAGGCGCTCGACCGCCTGGCCACCACCGCGCGCAGCCACGGCCGCGTGATGATTGCCGAGACCATGGGCCGCTACGCCGGCTGGATCGCGCTCGAAGGCGGCATGGCCGGCGGCGCCGACGTCATCCTGCTGCCCGAGATCGGCTTCACGGTGGAGGCGGTGGCCGCGCGCTGCCGCGAGCGCGAAGCGCTGGGCCAGGCCACGCTCATCTGCATCGCCGAAGGCGCGCATCCGACCGGCCAGGCCATGACCTTTCGTGCCACGGTCGCCGGCAGCCCCGAGCCCTTGCGCCTGGGCGGCGTGGCGCATGCTCTGCAGGCGCAGTTGCAGCCGCTCGTCGACAGCGAGGTGCGCGCCACGGTGCTCGGCCACACCCAGCGCGGTGGCACCCCGACGCCGTATGACCGCGTGCTGGCGACGCGCTTCGGCTACCACGCGGCGCAACTCGTGCGGGCCTGCCAGTGGGGTCGCATGGTGGCGCTGCAGGCCGACGCCTGTGTCAGCGTGCCGCTGCACAGCGTGGCCGGCCGCAGCCGCCGGGTGGCGGTCGATCACCCGCTGGTGCAGGCCGCGCGCGGCCTCGGGGTCTGCCTGGGCGACTGAGCTACAGCAGCCGCGCCAGGTCGGGCGCGCCTTGCTGCAGCCTTGCGACGAGTTCGGCGTCGTCGCGGCCGAAGGCAAAGTCGGCGAAGTCGAAACCCGGGGCCACTGTCGCGCCGACGTAGGCCAGCGCGCCGCCGGGTTCGGCCGCCTGCCAGCAGTCAGCCGGCACGACGTGTCGGCGCACCGTGCCGGCCGACAGCAGCACGCGCTGCACCAGGGTGGCGCCTGGCGGCAGCAGCCACAGCGTCAGCGAGTCGCCTTCAAGCAAGTGCCAGACTTCGTCGGAGCGCACGCGGTGCCAGGCGCTGAACTGGCCGTGCTCAAGCAGGAAGTCGATCGTCGTCAGCGCGGCGCGCGCAGGCCGGCCGTCGAGCGGCGACACGGCCTGCGCCGAGCGGAAGACCTCGCGGTACCAGCCGCCTTCAGGGTGCGGCTGCAAGTGCAGCAGGCCGATCAGTTCGCGCGCGCGGTCAGGCATCGCGCGCTCAGGCCTGGGGATTGCGATTGCGATTACGCTCGCGCACCGCCTCGCGCCGGCCTTCGATGTCGCCGGCCGCCAGGCGCGCGTTGAAAGCTCGACCGCGCTGTCTTTCCAGCGCCATCGCTTCACCGAAGGGCAGTGCGTAGCCGTCGCGGATGACGGCCTTGTAGTGAGCCAGCACCGCGGGCAAGGCGCCCAGCATGTCGACGGCCATGGCGCGTGCGGTATCCAGCAGGGCGTGCGCGGCCACCACGCGGTTGACGAAGCCCCACGCAGCGGCCTGCTCCGCGCCCACCCACTGGCCCGTGAACGACACCTCGCGCGCCCGGTACGGGCCGATGGCGCGGCTGAGCTTTTGCGACAGGCCCCAGGCCGGCGCAATGCCGATGCGCGCGTGGGTGTCGGCGAAGCGCGCCGCGGGGCTGGCAAGCAGAACGTCGCAGGCCAGCGCGAGCTCGAAACCACCGGTCACCGCGGCGCCGTTGATGGCGCCGATGACGGGTCCGTCGAAGCGCTCCAGCGCCGCCACCGGGTCTTGCAGCGCCACGCCGTTGTCGCCCTGGCCCAGCGTGCCCTGGCCAGAGCCCAGCTCCTTGAGGTCGAGGCCGGCGCAGAAGGCCCGCCCCGCGCCAGTGAGGATGAGAACGCGCACCTCGGGCCGGGCCTGCAACTCGTCGACCGCTGCTGCGAGCTCGGCCATCAGCGAAAGCGACAGGGCATTCATGGCCTGCGGGCGATTCAGGGTCAGCACGGCGTAGCCGGCGGGGTCGATTTCGGTCAGCAGCACGGGTTCATTCATGAAGGTCTCCTCTCGCGTCACGCGTCACGCGTCACGCACGTCGCCCACGGGCTGGCTGCCGAAGTCGGGCCGGTCGAGGTAGCCCAGCAGCTTGGCCGCGGCGGTGGCGGGGCTGTCGAGCTGGCCTGCGGCCTTCAAGCCCATGAACTGTTCGCGCGCCGGAAAGAGCGTGGCATCGGCGGCGCGCAGTTGCACCTGCATGTCGGTGTCGATGACGCCGGGCGCCAGCGAGACGATGCGCGCGCCGTGGGGTTTGACCGCTTCTTCCAGCGCCACCGCCCGCGCGAGGTGGTCCAGCCCTGCCTTGGCAGCGCAATACGAGGCACTGCCGGCCATCGCGCGCCGCGCCAGGCCCGACGACACCAGCACCACCTTGCGCGGCAGTGCCCAGCCCTCGGTGGCGCGCAGGAAGGCGGCGGTGAGCAGGGTCGGCGCCTCGAGCCCGACACGCAGCGCGTTGATGAGGTCGGCGCTGTCGACGGTCGACAGCGGCGCCAGCTGCGACACCACGCCGGCGTTGTTGATGAGCGTGGCCGAGTCGATGCGGCTCTTGTCCTGCGCCGCCAGCCACTGCTGCAGACGCTCGGCCACGGGCGCGGCGTCGGCGAGGTCGACCGCCCAGGTCACGCATTCGGCGCCCAGCGGCACGGCGATGTCGACGGCATGCCGCGACAGCGCCAGCACGCGGTGGCCGCGCGCCAGTAGCTGCTCGGCCACGGCGCGGCCGAGGCCGCGCGAGGCGCCGGTGAGGATGGTCAGGTGCATGGCAGGTGTCCTGTGTCTTCGATCGATGGGCTTGCCGAGCCGACTGTAGCCGGGCTCAGAACGGCGGCGGACTGTCGAAGCTGCACGGCTCGCCGCTCAAGGGATGCTGCAGCCGCAGCTGGCTGGCGTGCAGCAGCAAACGCGTGCTGCGCAGCGGCGGCGCCGCATACAAGGTGTCACCCCGGATCGGGTGGCCCAGGCTCTGCAGATGCACGCGCAGCTGATGCGAGCGGCCGGTGACGGGCTTGAGCAGCAGCCGCGTGCTGTCGGCGTGGCGCAGCAGCACACGCCAGTGGGTGAGGGCGGGCTTGCCGGCCGCGGCGTCGACGACCTGGCGCGGCCGGTTGGGCCAGTCGGCGCTCAAGGGCGCTTCGATGCTGCCCGCATCGCCTTCGACGCAGCCTTCGACGACGGCGACGTACTGCTTGTGCACCTGTCGCGCTTCGAAGGCCATGCTCAAGGCGCGCTGCATGACGGCGCCGCGGGCAAACAGCATAAGCCCCGAGGTGGCCTGATCGAGCCGGTGCACGACCCTCGCATCGGCGAAGTTCGCCTGCACCCAGGCGCTCAGGTTTTCCTGGCCGGCCGCGCCACGCCCGGGCACCGACAGCACCCCCTCGGGTTTGTCGAGCACGAGCAGCGAATCGTCGGCATGGATGACTTGGAGCGCGCTCATGCGGCGCAGCATATCGACCCCTTTGTGGATGCTCCGCGACACCCCCCACAAGGCGGCTTGACGGCCGCGCCACGCAGGCGCACATTGCGGCCTCGTTTCAACCCACCGCAGGAGGCCCGCCATGAAGACCACTGACACCGCCGTCCTGTCGGCCTGCGCCCAAGTCGCACGTTAGAGACCCGCGGTCAGCCGGGCATGCGCCCGTGCCAAACCTACCGCCGTTCCGCACCGCCGTGACGTCCCGTCGCGGCCGACAGACCCCAACCCCCGCAGCTGCCGGATCCTGATTTCGATCAGGCACCGGCTGATGTGGCACCGAGCCCGCTCGGCGCCGCGATGGTTTGTCTTGTCCGGAACATCCATGATCGACTCAGAAGCATTCGAGCGGCTGCGCAGCATTGGCCTGATGCCAGCCGTGATCCAGGAATTGATGACGCTGCCCGAGCCCGGCCCGGCCCCCGAGCTGATGCGCGTGGTCGAGGTCCAGCGCGAAGGCCTCACCTTGCACGACGGCGCGGCGGAGCAGCCGGCGCGCCTGCTGCCAGCGCTGCGCGCCGCGCTCAGCGCCGAAGGCGACGCACTCGCCGTCGGCGACTGGGTGCTGGCGCAGCGCAACGAACTCGCCCAGTGGTGGGCTCATGCCCGCGTGCCGCCGGTCAACCAGTTGGCGCGCCGGCTCCACGACGGGCGCGACAAGGTCACGCGCGCCGTGATTGTCAGCAACGTCGACACCGCCTTGCTGGTGATGGGCCTCGACCACGACTTCAGCCTGCGCCGGCTCGAGCGTTTCGTGGCTCTGGTGCAGATGGCGCGTGTCACGCCCGTGGTGGTGCTGACCAGGGCCGACCTGTGCCCGGGTGCCGAAGTGCGCGTGGCGCAGGTCCAGGCGCTGCTGCCGCCCGAAGCGGCGGTGGTGGCCGTGAATGCGCTGGCAGTCGAGACGCGCCAGGCGCTGCGACCCTGGCTGCAGCGCGGCCAGACGCTCGTGCTGCTGGGCTCCAGCGGCACCGGCAAGAGCACGCTCACCAACACGCTCACCGGCAGCGCAGTGGCACTCACCGGCGCCCACCGCGCCGACGACAGCCGCGGCCGCCACACCACCACGGCGCGCTCGCTGCACGCCACGCCCGAAGGCGCCTGCATCATCGACACCCCGGGCCTGCGCACGCTGCGCCTTGACGGTGACGCGGATGAGCTGGGCGCCGCCTTTTCAGACATCGCGCAGCTCGCCGGGCAGTGCCGCTTCCGCGACTGCTGCCATCAAGAGGAGCCCGGTTGCGCGGTGCGCGGCGGCGTCAGCCCCGAGCGCTTGAAGAACTACAACAAGCTGCTGCGCGAAGTGCGCCGCGACAGCATCACCGCGCTCGAGCGCAAGGCGCAGGTGCAGCAGTGGAAGGCGCGCAGCCGCCACGCCCGCCTGCGCGCCGAAGGCAAGCGGGGATGAAGCAGCGCCCCATGCCGCAGCCGTCCCGCGTGCGTTCCAGGCCTGTGCCTCAGCCTACCCAAGCGGTTTGGGCTGACCTGTGCCGCCTGGGAGCAGGGCGTCACGCCGCGCCAAGGCGGGGAACCACCGAGGCCAGAGGCCCGCCACCAGCAGCACGCCCACGCCCCCGAGAACCACCGACCCCACCGGCCCCAGCCAGGCCGCGGTGGCGCCCGACTCGAACTCGCCCAACTGGTTGGACCCGCCAATGAACAGCGAGTTGACGGCGCTGACGCGGCCGCGCATGGCGTCGGGTGTCTCCAGTTGCACCAGGGTCTGGCGAATGACGACACTGATCATGTCGGCCGCGCCCGTGACCGCCAGCGCCACCATCGACAGCGCGAAGCTCGTCGAGAAGCCGAACACCAGCGTCGCCAGGCCGAACACCGCCACCGAGCCCAGCAGCAGCGGCCCGGTGCGGCGCTGTAGCGGCCAGCGTGTCAGCGCCACCGACATCGCCAGCGCGCCCACGGCGGGCGCGCCGCGCAGCAGCCCCAGGCCGAGCGGGCCGACGTGCAGGATGTCCTTGGCGAACATCGGCAGCAGCGCGGTGGCGCCGCCCAGCAGCACGGCAAACAGGTCCAGCGAGACAGCTCCCAGCACGACCTTGTGCTGCGCCACGAAGCGCAGCCCGGCCAGCACGCTGTGCCAGGAAACGGCTTCTTGCGGCGGCGGCTCGTGCTCGTAGCGGATCGCCAGGCACAGCGCCGCGGCCAGGGCGAACAGCGCGGCACAGCTGCCATAGGTGACGGCAGCACCGGCGGTGTAGATCAAGCCGCCGAACGCCGGGCCGGCGATGATCGCGCCCTGCAGCCCGGCCGAGCTGAAGGCCAGCGCGCGGGGCAGTATCTGCTCCGGCACCAGCAAGGGCGTCAGCGCCTGCTGGGCCGGCATCTGCACCGCGCGCAGCGCGCCCAGCACCACCGACAGCGCGAGCAGCGCCTCGCGCGTGACGAGCCCGGCGCCACTGCCCAGCGCCAGCGCCAGCGCCACCGCGACCTGCACCATCAGGCAGCCGGCCAGGATGCGGCCGCGGTGGTGGCGGTCGATCCACTGGCCCGCCGGCAGCGTCAGCACCAGCGCGGGCAGGAACTGCATCAGCCCGACCAGGCCGAGGTCCCAGGCCGATGCGGTGAGGTCGTACATCTGCCAGCCCACTGCCACCATGAGCATCTGGCCGGCCGACACCGAGGCCAGCCGCGCAAACCACAGCCGGATGAAGCCGCGGTGCGACCACAGCCCGCTGTCGCTGATCATCGGTCCGGCGCCATGCCGCGCCGGGCCAGCACCTTGAGCACCCGGTCGGGGTAGTCGCTGATGATCCCGTCCACGCCCCAGCCCACCAGGCGGTCGATCTGCTCAGGTGCGTTGACCGTCCACGGGATGACCTGCAGCTTGAGCGAGCGCGCCTCGGCCAGCAGGGCTTCGGTCAATTCGCCGTGATAGGGCGACCAGACCTGGGCGCCCAGCGCCTTGACCATACGAGGCACTGAGTCGCCGTGGTCGGCCAGCCGCAGGCCGGCTGTCCAGCGCGGGTCGGACAGGTTGTCGATGAAGCTCTGGCGCGCCGTCAGGGCCACTGTGCTCATCTCCGGCGCCAGCTGCTGGGTCAGCTGCAGCGTGCGCCAGTCGAAGCTCTGCACGGTCACGCGCCGGGCCATGCCGTGGCGCTTCACGACCGCCAGCAAGGCGCGCAGCAGCACCTCTGGCGTGGCCGTTTCTGCGGCGGCCAGCGGCGTGATCTTGGTTTCGATGTTGAAGCGCACGCGCTCATGGCCGCTGGCGCGCACCAGGGTGAAGAGGGCGTCCAGCGTCGGGATGGGCTCGCCGTCAACGCCTTGCTGCTCGGGCAGCGTCTGGGCGTAGCGCGTGCCGGGGCGGACGCGGCCGACGTCGAAACGTTGCAGCTCGGCCAGGGTCAGTGTGTGCAGTGGCGGGCCGGCTTCGGCAAGCCAGCGGCCGTCGGCGCTGCGGGTGATATCGGGGTTGAGCCGGCGGTCGTGGGCGATCACGACCTGGCCGTCGCGGGTGAGGCCGACGTCGAGCTCGAGCGTGCTCACGCCGAGCGCCAGCGCGGCACGAAACGCGCTGAGCGTGTTCTCTGGCGCCAGTCCGCGCGCGCCGCGGTGGCCCTGGAGGTCAAACGCCAGCGCCGGAGCGCAAAGCGCGATGAGGGCCAAAAAGGCGGCCATTAGTGGCGCGCGGGGCGAGGCGGAGTGGGTCTTCATCGGGGGCTTCCCTGGTAAGCTTATCGACACATGTCTTCTGATACGTCCCGCGTCCGCGTCGACACGCCGAACGCCTTGGCAGCCGGCACGCGACTGGGTGAATACGAACTGCTCAGCCTGCTCGGGGTGGGTGGGTTCGGCATCGTCTATCTGGCCTTCGATCATGCCCTTGAAAGAGAAGTGGCGATCAAGGAGTACATGCCGGCCAGCCTGGCCGGGCGCACCGAGACCATGCACGTCACGCTGCGCTCGCATTCCGACGCCGAGAGTTTTGCGCTCGGCCTGAAGTCTTTCGTCAATGAAGCCAAGCTGCTGGCGCGTTTCGACCACCCGTCGCTGCTCAAGGTGCACCGCTTCTGGGAAGCCAACGGCACCGCCTACATGGCGATGCCGGTGATGCGCGGCCGCACTGTCAAAGAGATCCGCCAGGACATGGGCGGTGCGCCCGACGAGGCCTGGATGCGCCGCATCCTGATGCCGCTGCTCGGTGCCGTCGAGCGGCTGCACAGCGAAGGCGTCTACCACCGCGACATCGCGCCCGACAACATCCAGATCGAACCCGACGGCAGCCCGGTGCTGCTCGACTTCGGCGCCGCGCGCCGCGTGCTCAGCGACAAGAGCCAGGCGCTGACGGCGATCCTCAAGCCGGCCTACGCGCCGATCGAGCAGTACGGCGAAGCCGGCGCGGTCAGGCAGGGGCCCTGGACCGACTTGTATGCGCTGGGCGCCACCTTGCACTACCTGCTGCTCGGGCGCCCGCCATCGCCGGCCACGGCGCGCGCCGTGCACGACGACGCGTCGAGCCTGACCACCGATGTGTTGCCGGGCTGCAGCGACACCTTCCTGCAGACCATCGACTGGATGCTCTGCCCGCGCCCCACCGACCGGCCGCAGAACGTGGCCGAACTGCGCGACGTGCTCGAAGGTCGTGCGCGGCCGCCCATGCGCCGGCCGCTCGAGTCGGCCCCGGTGCACTGGGAGCGCACGAGCGTGCTGCCGCCGGGCTCGCAGGGCGACGATGGCGTCGACCTCGACGTCGGCGATCAGGCGACGCAGTTCGTCGCGCGGCCGGCCACGCCGCCGATCGCGCCGGTGCCGGCCACCGAGCACGTATGGATCGAGCCCGAGCTGGCAACGGCAGTCACCGGGGTGCATCCCTGGCCAGCGCCTGCTGCGGATGCGCCGGAGATGACGGCGACGCGAGGCGTTGCCGGCGCCGCGGGTGTCGGGGCCGCGGCCGGCCCGCGACGTCGCTCGTGGGGGCTGCCGCTGGCCGCCGCTGCGCTGGCCGTGATGGCGGTGGTGGCAGGTACGGTCTGGTGGCAGCAGCCCGACGCCGCGCCTGCGATGGCGCTGCCGGCGCCGATGCTGCAGCCGATACCACCGGCCGCGTCGGCGCCGGCAGCGCCGGCCTCCGTGCCGGCGGCTGCGCAGTCGGCTGCCGTGTCGTCCGGCGCCAGCGCCCCAGCGGCAGCCGAGGCGGCCTTGCCCAGCGTGGTGATGCCCACCGCAACGCCCGTCAAGGCCGTCGAAGTGCAGGCCCGGCCCGCGCCGGAACGAGCCCAGCCCCAGCACCGCCCCGCGGCGGACGCCAAGCCACTGAAGCCGCGCCTTGAACCCGTGCTTGCGGCGCCGGCGGTGGTGGCGCCAGCGCCCGAGCCCGCAGCAGCCGCCACGCCGGCGCCGAGTTGCGGCCCGCGTGCCGGGGTGCGCTACCACGTCTGCATGGAACGCGAATGCGGCCGCGGTGAGTTTGCCGGCCATCCGGCTTGCCTGGCCTGGAAGCAGGAAGCCCGCTGAACGTGGCGCTGAACGGGGCACTGAACGCGGCGCGTTGACGCCGGCGTTCGGGAAAGGCTGGATGACGCCGTGAGCCTTTGCCGGTTACACCGGCATGTTGCCCGCCTCGGAGTCTTCCTTGCAGCCTGAAACCGTCTCGTCCACCGCCGCCCCGGCGCGCACCACCTACTGGCCAGCGCGCCTGCCCCGCAGCCTGGTGCTGCCCGAAACCACGCTGTGGTTCAACCTCGAAGTCAGCGCCCGGCGTTACCCCGACAAGGCGGCCTACGTCTTCTTCGGTCGCACGCTGAGCTTTGGCGAGCTGCACCGCCAGGCCCAGGCGCTCGCCGGCTGGCTGCAGGCCCACGGCGTCAGCAAGGGCGACCGGGTGCTGCTGTACATGCAGAACTGCCCGCAGTTCGTGATCGCCTTCTACGCCGTGCAGCGCGCCGACGCCGTGGTGGTGCCCGTGAACCCGATGAACAGGGCCGACGAATTCGGCCACTACATCACCGACGCCCAGGCCCGCGTGGCGCTGACCACGGCCGACCTCGCGGCCACGGTCGTCGAGGCCGACTCACGCTTGCCGCCCGCGCAGCGCCTCTTGCACATCGTGGCCACGCGCCTGGCCGATGCGCTGCCGGCCGTGATCGCGGCGCCGGAGCAGCCGGCTGCCGCGCTGCTGCAATGGCTGCTCGCCGACCCCGTGCTGCCCGCCGGCACCGTGCGCTGGGTGGATGCGCTGACCGCCGGTCATCGCCCCGGCCCCTGCACCGCGCAGCCCGACGACATGGCGCTGCTGCCCTACACCTCGGGCACCACTGGCCTGCCCAAGGGCTGCGTTCACACCCACCGCACGCTCATGCCCAACATCGTGGGCTCGGCGCTGTGGGGCTACGCCAGTGCCGAGACCGTGAGCCTGGGGGTGGTGCCGATGTTCCACATCACCGGCATGATGTACGGCGTGCTGGGGTCGATCTACCTGGGCAGTACCGTGGTGTTGATGCCGCGCTGGGACCGCGAACTGGCGGGGCGGCTGATCTCGAACCACCGCGTGTCGCACTGGACCTGCATCCCGACCATGATCATCGACCTCTTCGGCAGCCCCCACTACCGCAGTTTCGACCTCTCGAGCCTGCGCTACCTGTCGGGCGGGGGAGCAGCCATGCCGCACGCGGTGGCCGAGCGTTTGCAGGCCGAATTCGGCCTGACCTTTGCCGAAGGCTACGGCCTGACCGAAACCGCAGCCCCGAGCCACGCCAACCCGCCCGAGCGCGCCAAGTTGCAGTGCCTGGGCATTGCACTGTTCGACACCGACAGCCGCATCATCGACCCCACCACGCTGCAGGAGTTGCCGGTGGGCGAAAGCGGCGAGATCGTGACCCACGGCCCGATGGTCTTCAAGGGCTACTGGGGCCATCCCGAGGCCACGAAAGAGGCCTTCATCGAGATCGAAGGCAAGGCCTTCTTCCGCACCGGCGACCTTGGACGGCGCGACGAGGAAGGCTACTTCTTCATCACCGATCGCTTGAAGCGCATGATCAACGCCAGCGGCTTCAAGGTCTGGCCGACCGAGGTTGAACTGCTGCTCTTCAAGTGCCCCCTGATCCAGGAGGCCTGCATCATCGGCGCCATCGACGCCTATCGCGGTGAGACCGTGAAGGCCGTCGTGGTGCTGCGGCAGGAAGCGCGCGGCAGGACCGCGGAGCAGGACATCATCGATTGGGCGCGCGAGCACATGGCGGTCTACAAGGTGCCGCGGCTGGTGGAGTTTGTCGACGCGCTGCCCAAGAGCGGCTCGGGCAAGGTCATGTGGCGCCAGCTGCAGGAGGCCGAGCGCGCAAGAGCCTAGGCGCCGCCGGCGCAGCCGTCACCCGGTGCAGCGCCAGCTGCAGGGCGCGGGCGTCGTTGCTGGCGCGGTGGCGTGTCAGGCCCAGCTCGGCCACGGCGGCGCGGCGCGCATCGTCGAGTTGCGACAGCTGCGTGTCGCCCAGCAAGCGGTTGATCGATTCGAGCTTGAAGGCCGGGCTGCGGCCCGCGGCTTCGAACAGCGTGGCCAGCCAGGTGTAGTCATGCGCCCAGCCGTCGCAGTAGGCGGTCAGGCCGGCCAGATCGGCATTGAGCAGCGCCGCCACGTCGTCGACCGACCTGCCGTGCGCCAGCAGCGCGCCACGGCTGATGCCGTGGACGCGGGCTGCGCCCGTGTCCCAGTGCGTCCAGCCCTCGGCCGGGCAGATGAGCATGCAGCGCGCCTGCCCATCGGCCAGCACGTAACCCACTTCGATGGGGTAGCTGTGGCGACCAAAGCCGGAGGCTTCGATGTCGATGACGCAAGGCGATGGCATGGGGGCTGGGCAGGCTGCATCGATTGTCCGGTGGGCCGATCTCGATGTCCTGCATCCGTGGGGCACAAACCGGTGGCAGTTCTCGGCAGCTCGGGCCGCCGCTGGCGGCTGCCGGAGCCCGCCGCGTCAACTGCGCGCCGGTGCCACCAGCACGGGATCGATCGCGCCATCGAAAAGCATGTGCAGCCGACTTCGCTGATCTCACCGAAGTGGCCACCAGCAGCAGGTGCCAGCTGGCAGTCGCCAGCGCGAATCAAGCGGACCTCGGCGAACAACTCGCCTTCGGGCAGCAGCCATTCCTCGTCCAGGACATGCTGGTGCGCGGGCAGCCCGCTTCCCTGGACCAGGCGCTGCAGCGACGTGGGCTCGGCGAGCTGCGGCGCCGGACCGCGCTGATGGTCGCGCCGATGACCGCGCCGATGACCGCGCTGATGGCCGAGCCGATGGCCGCGCCGATGGCCGCGCCGATGGCCACGCCGATGGCCACGCCAACCCGTCTTTCTCAATACTCCCTCACAACACTGCTGAGTTGTTGATTTGACCTGCGCGAGACCCGTAGGTTTCCACTACGACGCGAGTTCTGCCTTGGCCTGTCGCGCCTGCGCTGCGGTGATCTTGGGTGGCGGCGGGCTCGGCAAGTTCAGTCGCAGCGGGTCCAGCAGCATGCGGTGCTCGGCCTCGGCCTCGGGCTGCGTGTAGCGCGACAAGGTCAACCCGCGGCCATCGGTGGTGGGCAGATGGACGTCCGCCATCTGCAGGGTCTTGAACTTCGCGATCACCTCGCGTGGTGTGGTGCCGCCGGCCAGGGTTCGCAGCTTGGCCTTCAACGTGACCTGCAGGCAGCAGGCCAGGAAGGCCACGAAGATGTGGGCCTCGAAGCGCTCTTCGGTCTTGTGGAAGATCGGCCGCATGGCCAGGTCGTGCTTGATCTCCTTGAAGGCCTGCTCCAGCTTGGTCAGCCGCCTCTTGGGCGTGCCCGCGAGGTAGCCGCGCCGATGCTGCGCATCTTGGCCAGGCTGTCCTCGGTGGGGATGCCGCGGTCCATCACCCAGATGCGGTTGGCGCGGCCGTAGCGGTGCTCGATGCGGTCCAGGAAGTCGCTGAGCGCGGTGGAGTCCGCAGTGCCGCCGCCCATCACTTCATGGCTCAGCGGGAAGCCCTCAGGGGTGACGATCAGCACGATGACGACCTGACGGCGGCCCCTGGCTTGTCGCGGCTGTAGCCGGACTGGCGCAGATCATCCGGCCCACGGTCTTCGTCGGTCTCCAAGCAGGTGCTGCTCAGGTTGTACAGCAGCACGTCGAACTTCGCGCCGAAGAGTTCACCTCAGTGCCGCAGCAGGAACTTGAACAGGTCGTCGTTGTGCTCCACGAGCCTGTCCAGGCAGCGGTACAGCGTGCTCTTCTCAGCCAACGCGAAGTCCGCTTCCAGCAGGTCCGCCATCGCGCTGGCGTCAAACCACTGGCGGTGCAGCCGCCACTCCGGGCCGGGGTCGATGAGCCGGTATGCCGCCAGCGCCTTGAGCACCTTCAACCACGGCGTGTTGCCTTGTGCACGCGCCGATCCCGGGCGCCAGAAGCTGTCGAGTTCGAGCTGCCGCCACAACTGCAGGGCCAGCCAGCACGCACCCCACTGACGAGGCCGGCGCAGGCTCAGCTCGCTCAGCCGAACAACGATGGCATCGACATCGTCCGGCACCCGGCCGGCAGGGAACAGCGCCACCCGGCGTCGCGTGCCGGCGTCCCGCAGCGCTGTGGTCTTGCGCCAGGTCTCGCGCTGGCTGGTGTTGATCTCGCCCAGATTCGGCACTTGGCGCTGCACCACGCGGCCGCCGTTGCAGCGGCGGTTCTCCACCACGCTCCAGCAATCGTGAGTCTTGCCGTCCTTCTTGTGTCGGTTGCAGCGCAGGTAGATGAACGCAAATCCTGAACATCCGGTGCCCTGGGCGCAAGGACCAAGGTCTCCACGACAGACCCTGTCGCCGCGCTCTCCTCGCCCATCGGTTGACTGCGGCCGGTCGACCGCCGCTGGCCTGACCCCGCCCATGCCGGCCTGCTATCGAACCGGGTGCCGACCCCCGCGGACCCTTTCATTTCGCCCCGGCCGCTGAGCCGGGACGAGCGACTCCGCAAGGCGTTGATCGCCAGGCGAAGGCCCAAGCGCGATTTCACGCGCGCGGGCTGAGGTCTTCAGCGGCCGGCCCAACCCCCGCTGAGCGGAAACACCTGGCCCACGAAGCAGGCTGCTGCATCGCTGCACAGGTAGGCTGCGAACAGCGCGTCCTCTTCGGCGCTGATCAGGCGGCCGAGCGGCACATCGCGTTTCAGCCGTTCCTGAAAGCGCGGGTTGGCCTGCACCTCGGGCCCGTAGTAGGTCGGGTTGTCTACGAAGTTCTGCGCGATGGCGTTGAACGTGATGCCCTGCGGCGCCAGTTCCAGCGCCACCGACTGCATGTACGCCAGCTGCGCACCACGCGCCGCGCTGTAGCTGCCGGTTCGCTTCTGGCCGCGCAGCGCAGCGGCGCTGCCCATGAGCAGGATGCGTCCCTGTCGGCGCTCGATCATTTGCGGCAGCACGGCGGCCACCAGCCGAGGCATCGGGTCCACCAAGTGGGCAAACACGGTGCGCCATTCAGTGTCGGTGATGTCGGCAGCCGCGGTGCTGGGTGCTGGCAGCGCCAGGTGCAGCAGCAGCACGTCCACCCGGCCCGCGGCCTGCACGATGGCTGCGGGCAGCGCAGCATCCTGGTCCAGCGCGCGGGGGTCGGCGATGACTGTCGCGCCCAAGCGCTCGAAGACTTCGGTCAGCGCCGGGCCCATGAAGTCGCGGCACTGGGTGAGCAACACCCGCTTGCGGTCGAGTCTGGTGGAGGTCATGGGTTCAGGTTGCCAGGCCGTTGGGGCGTCGGTTCAGGGCCTCTTGGTTTCGATCAGCAACTGCCCGGCCGGTCCGGCGTCGCGGTGGACATGGATTTCGGCGTAGGCCGCTGATGAGGCGATGGCCGCCATGGCCTTGAACGAAGGGTACATCAGGATCGCGACCTGGTCCCAGGGCTCATCCATCGCGCCCACGAACAGGCCCCGGACCTGGCCGGCAAAGACGAACTCGCCTGCTGCTCCCAGCACCAGGCGCGTCATGGCCTGGCCGTAGATCGCAAAGGCCTCGCGGCCGGTGAGCGTCGTCGCGCGGCGGTTGGCGTAGACGGCCTGGTCGCGGGACTTCAACAGGTTGACCATGCAAATGGATGTGCCGTCGTCGCGGGAGGGGCGGCCTCGGCCTGGGCGGGGTGGGTTGATGGGCGTTGGTCAGTTGCATGGGTGTGAGTCCTGAAAGGCAGCCAAAGGCAAGGCTCATTTCCTCTTGCCGCGGCGCCGGGCCAGGACTTCGGTGACAGCCGGGACTGCTTGCGCTGTGCGCCGGGCTCGCGCCACGAGCACGAGCACGAGCACGAGCACGGGCACGGGCACTAGCACGGCGCCCTTCGCCACCGCCTGCTCGAGTTCGTCGCTCGACTCGTCGGTGTGATCCAGCATGCGCTGCAGCGCCGGCACCGAGCGCCGGCAGGCGATGAAGCCAAAGCCCAGGTGATCGCCATAGCCGCTGATGGTGATGGTGACGGTGATGTTCCGCGCCAGGAAGTGGCTGGGGATCGATAGCGGGTAGACCTCGTCCAGGCGCGCGCCGTCCAGGTACAGCGTTTCGCGCGGTCCGGGCACGTTGCAGATCATCAGGTTGAAGGCCGGCCGCTCGCGGGCCTGCCCGGTGAGCAGGCGCACGCCGGCAAAGGCCTGCATGGCCGCGCCGTGGGCGATCTTCTGCAAGCGCGACATCTTCGACAGTTGCCGCTTGGCCGCCGTGGTCGACGCCAGGATGCGCTTCAGCCGCTTGAGAGGATCGGCGATCTGGCTGGCCAGATTGGCCAGCAGCAGCGCCACCTGGTTGCCGCACTCATCGCCGGCGTTGTCATGGCCGTGCAGCGACACCGGCACCATCGCCGTCAAATCCGTCCTGCGCAGCGCCCCTCGCGACAGCAGGTGGCGGCGCAGCGCTGCGGCGCAGATCGCCAGCGTGAGATCGTTGACCGTGGCGCCGGTGGCCTTGCCGATCTGCCGGAGCCGGTCGAGCGAATACGACTGCGCGGCAAAACGGCGCGAGCCGGTGATCTCGGTGTTGAGCGGCGTCGGCGGTGCTTCGCAGGGCGTGGTGGCGCCGGCCGCGGCCTGGCTGCCGCGCACCTATTCCCACAGGCCGCTGCCCATGCCGGGCAGGATCTCGCCAATGGCGCGTGCCGCCTCGACCGCGGACTTCAGCAGCCGGTCGACCGTCGACCCGCCGGGCACCCTGGCCCGCTTGACCAAGGCCTGCGCCCACAGCGGCGGCTTCGCTGACCGAGGCCTCCCAAAGCGGACGGTTGCGATCGAGTAGGTTGCCGTGCACCCGCGACACCATCGCCAGCAACTCGCGGATGCACCCGGGCTGGGGCAGCGCGACGTGGCGCAGGTGGTAGTCGGGCTCGAAGTCCTGGGCCTCTTCCCAGAACCAGCGGCCGAGCTTCAACACCGGGCGCTGGTTGAACGGCGGCACGGCCAGCAGGTGTTGGCGCCAGCCCTCGACCAGCCTGCGGATGTAGTCCGGGCCCGCGCCGTTCGGCGGTGTGTACAGGTTCAGCCCGGCCACGTGCCTGGGCTGGCTGCTCGTGTCCATGCACAGGAGCATCGAGTCGGTCGGGCTGAGAGCCTGAGAGTCCTTCGAACATGCCCGCTCATCACGCCATCAGCCGCCTGCTCGTCGTCACACGCCTTCTGGCGCGCTGCTCGGTCACGCCCGAAAAACTCCCGCACTCTGAGCCCGGATCGAACAGGTCCCTGCGGACCCGCAAGTGCCTGGCGAAGGCCAGCGCGAATGCTTTCGGACTGGCTGCGTGGCTTCTTGGCTGGAAGATTTTTCGTGAACGCGGGTGTCAGTCGAGCCGCTCAACCGCCGGCATGCCCCAGGCGCCGGTCAGGGCAACTTCCCTGGGCCAGTACAGGCGGGCATTCAACAGAAAGGCGGCACCGGCCTTGACCGGCAGCCAGTTGCGCTTCTTGTCGGGCGGCGGTGCATCGGCCTGGATCCAGAGGTCCAGCGATCCGTCGACGTTGAATGTCAGCGGATCGCGGTCACCCAGCGCAAAGCGCTGCAGCGGGTTGTCGATCAGGTAGTCATCGGCGCCATAGGCCGTGACCGACCAGAAGGCCTGCACCGGCGGCAAGTCGCCGGCCTTGAAGTGCAGGCGGTAGCGATGGCTGCCGTTGAGTGCCGTACCCTGGCCGTCGAGCCGCGTGTTCGGGTACGTCGCGTCGGCTGGCAGGTTGGCACCCAGGCCGATCATCGCCACCACCGCGCGAGTGGTGTAGTCGGTGCCGTATTGGCCCAGGATCGTCGGCGGGGTGGACCAGCCGCGAACCAGGCTGCGCGGTTTCTTCAGTTCGCGGGCCACCTTGACATCGGCGGCCCAGCGGCCCAGGCCGAGGCTCCAGCGGTCGAGCAAACGCCATTGCGGCGGCCGGCCCGCTGCGACGCCGAGACGCGAGAGCTTGACCTGCATCGGGCCATCGGCAGCGGCCGGCGGGTTGTCCACCAGCAGCGCCGCGAGCCGGGTGAAGAAGTCTTCGGTGCTCATGGCCTGCATCTGCTCTAGCGGCGGCGCAGGGGCCAGGGCAGGGGCCTGCCACGGCGGCCCGACGGCGGGCGCGTCTGCCCAGCGGCGCAGGCTCAGACGATCCTGCAGTTTGTGCACCAGCGGGTAGTCGGCAGCGCCGTTGGTTTGCGTGCGACCGATCAGCCACACGATGCGGGTCGGCGAGCGCAGCAGGCTCAGGCCCTCGGGCACCGGGCCCCGCCAGGCCGGGCCCACCAGCAAGAACCTGCCGCCGCCCGTGCCGGTGACGCGCGTGCCTGGCGCGGCGAAGACGTTGGTCCAGGCGTCCATGAAGGGCATGACTTCGTAGCGCAGGTCATTGGCCGCCATCTCGAACAGCCACGGCCCCTGGGCCATGTCGATGAAGGCCGTGGTGTAGAGCGTGTCGACGTTGGGCCGCACCACGCCTTTGAACTGGGCGTCAGGGAACTGGCGCACGCGACGCAACTGGTTTTCGGGGCCCACCGTCAAGGCGGCGTGCGCGCGCGTCACGTCCATGATCACCAGCGGGTAGCCATAGAGGT
Source organism: Rubrivivax sp. (assembly GCA_031392695.1). Classification (GTDB taxonomy): domain Bacteria; phylum Pseudomonadota; class Gammaproteobacteria; order Burkholderiales; family Burkholderiaceae_C; genus Rubrivivax. The sequence continues at coordinate 2,374 of JANMVM010000216.1, read as the reverse complement.
AGGCCTCGGCGCCGAGGACGACTTTCTCAGCCTGGCTGTAAAGCGCGGCGGCGGCCAGCAGCGCGATGCCGAGCAGCACCATCAGCCAGCGGCGCCAGGGCCGCAGACGATGGGAAGCGGACGGCAGGGTTGGGTCGATCACGGTCCGGCAGCGATTAGGATGGTTCTAAACCCCAGGTGACTGGCCCCCAGATCCTGGTCCTGCGGCTGGCGCGCGCCAGCGCGGTAGCGCATGCAGCGGCTGGGCGCGCACAGGAACAAGCCGCCCTTGATGACCTGCTGCGTGGCCGAGGCCCGGCGCAGGCCCGCCGGCAACTGATCGGGCGGCACGTTGTCACCCGCTGCATGCTGTGGCGTCCAGGCGTCTGCGGTCAGCTCCCAGAGATTGCCGATCATGTCGAACAGACCCAGGGCGTTGGGCTCGTAGCAGCCCACCGGCGCCAGTCCGACAAAGCCGTCATCGCCCGAGTTCATCACCGGGAACAGGCCTTGCGTGGTGTTGGCCTGTTGGGGCTGTTCGGGTGACGGCATCGGTGCGGACCGGGCCGCGCCGGCGGCCCATTCCCACTGCGCTTCGGTCGGCAGCGCACGGCCTTTCCAGCGCGCGTAGGCCAGCGCGTCTTCGGCGGTCACCGTCACCACCGGGAACGCCCATTGGCCCGCGATGCTCGAGTCCGGCCCGCCAGGATGGCGCCAGTTCGCGCCCGGCGTGTTGCGCCACCACTGCGTGCCGTCGCCGCCGACGCGCACGTCGTTGGGCATCACGAACACCACGGCGCCGGGCTGTCGCAGGGTGTACGACAAGCCGGGGTGCTGCGCCGTGTCGACCGCTCGCTCGGCCACCGTCACATAGCCGGTGGCCTTGACGAAGGCGCCGAAGTCGTCGTTGGTGACTTCTGTGCGGTCGATCCAGAAACCAGCCACGCGGGTCCGGCGGACCGGCATCTCTTCGGGGTAGACCGTAGCGCCGAAATCGAAGTTGCCAGCCGGTACCCAGACCATGCCAGGCTGCGCGCTGCCGTGCCGGGCCGCGCGCTCGCCCATGACCAACCACGTCGCTGCGCCGACGCCGGCCAGGGCCAGAGCGATGGCCCAGGCCCAGCGTTGCCAAGTCATGGCGTCGCGGGCACTCAGCCCACTTGCCCGAGCGCAGTGAACTGCGCGCTGTTGTCGCGAAGCCATTGCTGCGACCGCGTGGCGTCTTGCTGGCTGGGGTGGAAGTCGGGCCGCAGGTAGTCACGCCACAAGCCGAGGTTGCCGCGCAGCAGGCCGTCGCGCGTGAACAGCAGCTGGTACGCGCTGCGCCAGGTGCGCCACTTGAACAGGCAGCCGTCGTGCCGCAGGTTGCGCATCGTCTGGCGCAGCAAATCGGTCAGGAAGATCACGGTCACCGCTCGAAAAACCCGCACGCGCCAGGCCTGGTTGCCACCGGCGGCCTGGTAGATGTCGAAGGCCGTGCAGCGGTGCTCGGATTCTTCGGCGCTGTGCCACAGCCACAGGGTCTGCAGTCGCGGCTCGGCGCCAGCCAGGGCCTCGGGGTGGCGCAGCATCCAGTCGGCGAAGAGGGCCGTGAAGTGCTCGGTGGCGGCGGTGGCCGCGAGATGATTGCGCAGGTCGAGGTGGGCACTGGCCTCGATGCGCTGTTGCGCGCGTTGCTCGATGCGGTTGAGATGGCCCTGCTTGACGAGGTGGCCGTTGAACAGTGCGTGGATGCGCCGGTGCGTGGCCTCTTGTCCGATGAAGCCCTGCACTTCGGCGGCATGGCGCGCACGGTCGGCCTCGGGCAGCGACTTCCAGCCGTTGCGCACCGAGTCGATGAAGTATTGCTCGCCGCGCGGAAAGCTCATCGACAGAGCGTTGAAGAAGGCCGAGCGGAAGGCGTCGCCGCCGTTCCAGTGGCGGTTGAACGGCGTTTCCAGGTCGATCAGCAGGCGCCTTACAACAAGTTCGGTCATGGATATTTCTCTGTCAGGATGGCGGTAGCACGCCTGATCACGGCGCGAGCTGGACAGCGTATCCAAGCTTCCCGCCACGGAACCGGCTTCGAAGGGGCCGTTGGCGGACCGCCCCCTCGGCGGGTAGCGAGCGCCAGTGGGCTTGGGCGCTTCATACTAGTCTGAAGTTCCGCGCCCTCACCTGCCGCGCGGCGTTGGCAAGTCCCTGTCACGTCTTACAAATTTGGCCCTTTCGGGTCTTTTTGTGGCTCGATTATGTAGTCACTAAAGTATTTGCCTTTCGGCGTCAAGTGGTCCACAATTTACGACATGCCAGCTCGTACCGGAACCGCTCACGTCGTCACCACGCGTCGCACCTACAAAGACAAGGTCTATTGCACCCACCTGCTGCGTCGCAGCTACCGCGAAGACGGCAAGGT
>JANMVM010000198.1:0-10834 GCA_031392695.1 Rubrivivax sp. | reverse complement strand
ACCTTGCGCAGCGCGCCTTCGAGTTCGCGCACGTTGGCGCGTACGTTCTTGGCGATGAAGAAGGCCACGTCCTCGGGCATCTCGGTGCCTTCGGCGGTGGCCTTGCGCATCAGGATGGCGACGCGCATTTCCAACTCTGGCGGCTCGATGGCCACCGTCAGGCCGGCGTCGAAGCGGCTGGTCAGGCGCTCGTCGATATCCACCAGCCCCTTGGGGTAGGTGTCGCTGGTCATGATGATGTGGGCCTTCTTGGTCAGCAGCGCTTCGAAGGTGTTGAAGAACTCCTCCTGCGTGCGGTCTTTGCCGGCGAAGAATTGCACGTCGTCGATGAGCAGCAAGTCCAGGCTGTGGTACTTGGCCTTGAGTTCGTCGAAGGTCTTGCGCTGGTAGTTCTTGACGACGTCACTGATGAACTGCTCGGCGTGCAGGTAGAGCACGCGGGCGTCTGGCCGGTCCTTCAGCAGTGCGTTGCCCACGGCATGCACGAGGTGTGTCTTGCCCAGTCCGACACCACCGTAGATGAACAGCGGGTTGTACATGACGCCAGGCGCACCGGCGACGTGCAAAGCGGCGGTGCGCGCCATCTGGTTGGCGCGCCCGGCCACCAGGGTGTCGAAGGTCAATGCTGTGTTGAGCCGGTGGGAGGTGGCGGCTGGCGCGCTGGACCGTGGCGACAAGCCGGCGAGCGCCGGCATGCCCAGCGCGTCCACGGCCACCGCCGCGGCGGCCACGGCGTTGGTGCGGCGCAACGGCATCGCCGGCGCCTCGGTCTTGCTGGGGGCGACGGACAGCTCCAGCCGCACCGGCGTACCGGCCAGCTCGGACAGCACGCGTTCGATGCGGCTGGCGTACTGCGCACGGATCCAATCGAGCTTGAAGCGGTTGGGCACGCGCACCACCAGCGCGGTTTGCGGACTGCTGTCCGCGCCCCCCGCTGGCGCCGTACTGACCGCCAGTGGGCGGATCCAGGTGTTGAATTGCTGTTCTGGCAATTCGGCAGCCAGGCGCTCACACGCACGCTGCCACAAGTCAAGGCTCATTGTGGACATCTTCTTTTTGAGCTGCCGAATCCTGCGTCCCTCGCAATCGGCGGATCGCAGTTATCCACACAAACGCCGGCAGCGTCAACCCCCGCTGGATGTAGCGGCTTGTGGTGCAAGTGTTTGACCGGAAACGCGTTTTTTGCTGTAATCATGGGTTTCCCGGATTCACGTTGCCTGCAATTTATCTGCGCGGCACGCGGTCTCGGTGAGCGTTTGAGGTTTCCCAGCAACGCAGCACCCCTGTGCGCAAGGGCCTTGCCGACCATCCTTCCGATCCATTTCATAGACCGGCCACCTCGGCCATAACGGTGACAGGCCTGCCATGAAGCGCACCTACCAACCCTCTAAGATCAAACGCGCCCGTACGCACGGTTTCCTCGTGCGCATGAAGACGCGCGGCGGCCGCGCCGTGCTCAACGCCCGCCGCGCCAAGGGCCGCAAGCGCCTGGGCGTCTGAGCACCGGCACTGGGCCATCACCGCCCTGCTGCTCAACAGCCGCCCCATGCTCGGCCGCCTTGTGCACAAGGCCGATTTCGAGCGGCTGCTGGCCACGCGTTCTCGTGTGAGAAGCGCTCACTTCGCCATTCACTACGTGAGCGGGGGCCCGCTGGGCTCCCCGGCGGCCGACGCCGAGCCGCTGTCGGAAGAGTTATCCACAGCCCCTGCACCGGTTCCCCCTGGGCCTGTGGATGACTTGCCTCGATCGGCCTGGATCGGCTGTGTGGTGCCCAAGCGCCATGCGCGTCGCGCTGTGACGCGCAACCTGCTCAAGCGGCAGATCCGGGCTTGCTTCGTCCGCCATGCCGACACCCTGCCCGGTGGGCTGTGGCTGGTGCGCCTGCGCGCGGGCTTTCCGCTCACCGAGTTCGTGTCGGCGCGTTCCGAAGCGCTGGCGCTGGCAGCGCGCGCCGAGCTCGACGGCCTGCTGACCAAGGCCGCCTGAAGCATGGTTGCACTGGCCCACCTGCCGCAACGCGCCCTGATGGGCCTCGTCAACGGCTACCGGCTGTTCTTGAAGGCCTGGCTGGGCAGCGCGTGCCGCTTCGAGCCCAGTTGCTCGGCTTACGCGCTGCAAGCGCTGCAGCAGCATGGCGCCGCCAAGGGCTCGCTGCTCACCGCCGGGCGCCTGCTGCGCTGCCACCCCTATTGCCACGGCGGCTGTGACCCCGTGCCCCCGATTGTCAGGAACCCTGCGGCCGGCCTGTTCACCCGGCCCGGCCTGTTGCAGGCCGATGGCGCCACCGAACACCACCCGATCCGGAAATGAAGCCATGACCGATATGCGCCGCACCCTGCTGTGGGTGGTCTTCACGATGTCACTCGTCCTGCTCTGGGACGCCTGGAACAAGCACACCGGGCAGCCCTCGATCTTTGGCGGCGGCACACGGCCTGCCGTCACGGCGACCAGCGGGGCTGCTGCGCCACCCGCCTCGGGTGGCGTGCCTGCGCCTGCCGGCCTGCCGGCCGGAGTCCCTGCCGCCGCCGGCCTGGTCGCCACCGCCCCGCCGTCGGCCGCCGCAGGGGCCGCTGCGCCGCCGGCCGGCGAGCAGGTCACACTGACCACTGACCGCGTCAAGGCCACCTTCGACAGCCAAGGCGGCTCGCTGGTGCGCCTCGAGCTCCTCGGCTACCGCGACGCGGTCGACCCGTCGCACAACGTGGTGCTGCTGGAGCAGACGCCGAAACGCCTGTATCTGGCGCAGACCGGGCTCATCACGACCCAGCCGGGCGTCACGCTGCCGAACCACTTCACGCCCATGGTGGTGCAGCCAGGTGAGCGCGCACTTGCAGCCGGCGCTAATGAAATCAGGATCCGCTTCGAGTCTGCCGCAGTGGACGGCGTGAAGCTGGCCAAAACATACACGCTCAAGCGCGGTGACTACGCGATGGCCGTCAAGCACGAGGTCATCAACCAGGGCAGCACGACGATCAAGCCGCAGCTATACCTGCAGCTGGCGCGCGATGGCAACCCACCCGAGGGCGAGTCGAGCTTCTACTTCACCTTCACCGGCCCGGCGGTCTACACCGAAGCCAAGAAGTTCCAGAAGATCGAGTTCAAGGACATCGCCAAGGGCAGCACCAGCCACGAAAAGGCCGGCGACAGCGGCTGGGTGGCGATGGTGCAGCACTACTTCGCCTCCGCCTGGCTGGTCCAGGCCCCCGGGCCGCGGGAGTTCCGCACCACCAAGGTGGCGGACAACCACTACACGGTGGCGATGGTGCTGCCGCTGGGCGACGTCGCCCCTGGCGCCACGCAGAGCCAGGACTCCACGCTGCTGGTCGGCCCGCAAGAGGAGTACCAGCTCGAAGCCCTGTCGCCGGGCCTTGAGCTGGTCAAGGACTATGGCTGGCTCACGGTGCTGAGCAAGCCGTTGTTCTGGCTGCTCAACAAGCTGCATGGCCTGCTGGGCAACTGGGGCTGGGCGATCGTGGCCCTGGTGGTCCTGCTCAAGGCCGCCTTCTACTGGCTCAACGCCAGTGCCTACCGCAGCATGGGCAAGATGAAGGCGCTGGCGCCGAAGGTCAACGACCTGAAGGAGCGCTACAAGGACAAGCCGCAAGAGATGCAGCAGGCCATGATGCGCATCTACAAGGAGGATAAGGTCAACCCGCTCGGCGGCTGCCTGCCCATCTTCGTGCAGATGCCGTTTTTCATTGCGCTGTACTGGGTGCTGCTGTCGAGCGTGGAAATGCGCAACGCGCCCTGGATCGGCTGGATCACCGACCTGGCGGCTCCGGACACATTGTTCGGCACCATCCCGGGAATCAACTTCCCGGTGGGTTTGTTGCCGATTCTCATGACGGCCACCTCACTGTTCCAGGTCTGGCTCAACCCCACGCCGGCCGACCCCATGCAGGCCAAGATGATGTGGTTCATGCCGCTGGCGTTCGGCTTCATGTTCTTCTTCTTTCCCGCCGGCCTGGTGCTGTACTGGCTGACGAACAACATCCTGTCGATCGCGCAGCAGTGGTTCATCAACAAGCGGCTGGGCGTGCTGGGCAAATAGCAAGGGCGGCGTGAAGACCACACGCCGAGCTGGGGGGCGACCCCTGAACGGGGGTTGAGAACGGCGTCCGTTCGGCCGAATATGCTGCCATGCGGGCGACCTGGCTCTGAAAGGGGCTGGCTCAGGAGCACATGGCGCGCGGCCCTCAACCGTCTCGCGCCGCTCCACCCGCGCCACACCCCGGGCAGCGCGCCAGAATCAGCACAATATGCGCGCCACCCCTCAAGACCCAGGCGCTGAGCTCGTCAGCCTGCCGGGCCGCCATCAGGACGCCATCGTGGCCATCGCCTCGGCCCCCGGCCGCGGCGCGGTGGGCATCGTGCGTGCGTCCGGGCGCGACCTTTCGCCACTGATCCAGGCCGTATGCGGCCGCCGCCTGCTGCCGCGCCGGGCCACGCTGCTGCCCTTTCTGGCGGGCCCTGCTGTCGACGCCCCGCCGCTGGACCGCGGGCTGGCGATCCACTTTCCGGCCCCGCACAGCTACACCGGCGAGGACGTGCTCGAGCTGCAGGCCCATGGCGGCCCGGTGCTGCTGCAGCTCTTGCTGGCGCGTTGCCTGCAGGCCCAGCCGGGCCTGCGGCTGGCCGAGCCCGGGGAGTTCACCGAGCGCGCCTTCCTCAACGACAAGCTCGACCTGGCGCAGGCCGAGGCCGTGGCCGACCTCATCGATGCCAGCACCGAAGCTGCAGCCCGCTCGGCCGCACGGTCGCTGTCGGGCGCCTTCTCTGCCGAGGTGGCGCTGCTGGCCGAACGCATCGTCGGGCTGCGCATGCTGGTCGAAGCCACGCTCGACTTCCCGGAACAAGAAATTGACTTCCTGGAGAAGGCCCACGCCCGCGACAAGCTCGATGCCATCGAAGCTACCGTGGCCGCGGCGCTGGCACGAGCGCGCCAGGGCGCGCTGCTGCGCGAGGGCCTGCGCGTGGTGCTGGCCGGCCAGACCAACGCGGGCAAGAGCTCGCTGCTCAACGCGTTGGCCGGCGCTGAGCTGGCGATCGTGACGGCGCTGCCCGGTACCACGCGCGACCGCGTTGCCGAGACGATCCAGATCGAAGGCGTGCCGCTGCACATCACCGACACCGCCGGCCTGCGCCACTGCCACGAGGCCGCCGACGAGGTCGAGCGCATCGGCATCGGCCGCAGCTGGGAAGCCATCGGCGGCGCCGACGTGGTGGTCTTCCTGCACGACCTGGGTCGCGCGGGCGAGTCGGCGTACGAAGCGGCCGAGCAGGACATTACCCGAAAGCTACCCGCTGAAGTGAGTGTTCTGCATGTCTACAACAAGACCGACCTGCCCGGCGCCCCGCCGGCGCCCGCCGGCGCGCTGGCGCTGTCGGCGCGCACCGGTGCCGGCCTGGACGCGCTGCGCCAGGCCCTGCTGCGGCAGGCCGGCTGGCAGGCCGCGCCCGAGGGCCTGTTCATTGCCCGCACGCGCCACGTGCAAGCGCTGCGACGAACGCAAGACCATCTTCAGCGCGCCCAGCAGCACGCGGCGGCGCGCGACACGGCGCTGGACCTGCTGGCCGAGGAACTGCGCCTGGCGCACCGCGCCCTGGGCGAGATCACGGGGGTGTTCAGCAACGAGGACTTGCTGGGGGAGATCTTCAGTCGGTTCTGTATCGGCAAGTGACGCCGAGCGCCTGCGTGGCCCGAAGCGGTCTGAAAAGGCCTCGTCAGTGGAGGCAGCCGCAAGCTTGAAAGGACTGCGTCACACCGTGCCGGCCGCTGGGGCGTGGGCAGGCGCGCCCATGGGGACTTCGAAGGCGATGCTGTCGCCGAGGTCCAAGCCGTCGGCATGCACCGCAGGGGCGCCCGGGCTGCTGTTGCTGGCATTGAATGCCACGCCGGCGCGCAGCATCTGGACGTGCACTTCGGCAACCTTGACCTGCTTGAAGGCGGCCACGGTGTTGACGCCGCAACCGCTGATCGTGAACTCCGCGAGGCCTTTGGAATAGGCGGCCCGTGGAACTGCCATCAGCGCCAGATCGGCGTCGGCGACGCAGCTTGCACTCTGCGTCGACACGAGCCTGACCTTGACCGCGCAGGAGCCAGCGCAATCGACTGCCGTGCCGAGCGTGAACCAGACCGTGGCAGCGGCCGACACATCCCAGCCGGCGCCGCCGTGCGCGAGGACACTCAATCCGATGGCGCTCGCAGCGCCGGTCGTGTTGTAGGCCTGCGCCGCGAAGGTGGTGCCGGTGTTGGCGTTGCCGGCCGTGTCGGCAAAGGTACCCGCTGCGATGTTGATGTTGATGGTGCCCACCGCGCTGGGCGTCGGGATGACGACCAGCGTGGCCTGGGTGCCGCTCAGCCGAGCGAAGGCGCTCTTGGTGCCGCCGCTGACGACCAGGTCTTCGGTGGTGAAGCTCGTTCCCACGTCTTCGCTGAAGGTGAAGGTGAAGGTGACGGCACCCGTGGCGGTGCCGCCCGCGGCGCTGCTGGCCACGACGACGGTGGGGGGCGTCGTGTCGGCGGGCGGTGCCGGGGCGGGAGCCGGCGCCGTGGACACGGGCGTGGGCGTTGCATCGCTGCCGCCGCACGCGGCGGACATCAGGGCCACGGTCAGCGACAGGACAGACAAGGTCAGGTACCGAGGCTTCGGCGTCATGGCGTGCGTCCGGTTGGATGGGAAGGAACAGAGGCTCCCGGCGATCGGAATCGGTTCAGCGCCAGCGCCAGCGCCGGGCCGTGCGGGGGCGGGGGTCGGGAGCGGCCGGTGGGTCGGCTGGACGATACCGGATAATAGTGAAATCGCTTTCATCTTTCAAGCCCGCCTCGACCCCAGCCCGCCTCGACCCCAGGCGCGCCGGCGCCCGCCCGCCGGGAGGGCGCTGGCGGGCGGTGCCGCCGCGAAGCCGCGGCGCTGCGCGCCCAGGGCCGGGCGCAGGCGCGACGCCTGGGCCGCCGCCTCGCGAACCCAGGGGGCTGCCTGATTGACATGTCGGCATGCCTTGACTATTCTCGACGCGGCTCATGAAAACGATTTCAGAAAGTGCTTTCAAGGCTCGACGCCCGAACTGCCTGCAGCGGCGCCGGCACCGCAACCTGAGGGGCCGCAGGGCCCACTCGCCGCGCGGCAGGTACGCCAAAGGAAACCCGACATGCTGAACATCCAACCCCGTTGCCAGACCCGCCTGCTCGCAGCCCTGGTGCTGGGTTGGGGTGCAGGCGCCCAGGCCGCGACGCTGGAGATGCGTGTCGATGGCGGCTTCGTCACCGGGACGCTGACCGGCGCGCCCAACCAGCAGCCGCTGTCTTTCAACACCCGGGGCTCGTTTGCCGAGGGCGGCGGGGCGCTGTTCAGGTTGTTCATCGACGAGGGTGCAGGCCCGGTCTCGGGCGCGCTGGAGATCGACGCCGGGGCGGTGGCAGGCGCCAAGGCCGCTGGCAGTTGGGATCGGTTCACGATCTCGGGTGTGCTCGGCGGCGGCGCCAACGGCCTCATCACCCTGAACGTGGCCTCGGCCAAGGGCCCTTACATCACCTCGCAACTGTTTGCCAACGGCGCGCTGCTGCAGAGCTTTGACGTGCCGGGCGCGCTGGTCTCGGCTTCGAACGTGCCCGAGCCCACGACGTGGGCCATGATGCTCGCGGGCCTGGCAGGCGCGTGCCTGCGCTTGCGTCGCGACCGCCGCGATCTCAGCGACCTCAGCGATCGCCCCTGAGCCCGTCGCGGCCCCGGCGTGGCGCCAGGCTGCGCCGCGGCCAGTCAGTGGCCTTCGTAGTCCACCAGGGTGAACAGCGGCAGCCCGGCTTCGCGCAAGCGGCGTGAGCCCTGCAGCTCGGGCAGGTCGACGATGGCAGCGCCTTCGATGACCACCGCGCCCAGGCGCTCCAGCAGCTTCTTGCCCGCCATCATGGTGCCGCCGGTGGCGATGAGGTCGTCGATCAGCAGCACCCGGTCGCCGGGTTGGACGGCGTCGGTGTGGACCTCGACCGTGGCGCTGCCGTATTCGAGCTCGTAGGTTTCTTCCACCGTCGTGAACGGCAGCTTGCCCTTCTTGCGGATCGGCACGAAGCCCACGCCCAGCTCGTAGGCCACGACGCTGCCGATGATGAAGCCGCGCGCGTCCAGCCCGGCGATGACGTCGGGCCGCACGCTGAAGTAGCGGTGCACGAACTGGTCGATGAGGACGCGAAACACGCGCGGGTTGCTGAGCAGCGGCGTGATGTCGCGGAACATCACGCCCGCTGCCGGCCAGTCGGGCACGGTGCGAATGTGGTCGCGGATGTACTGCTGCGGTGAAGCGGTGGGTTCGGTGGCCATGGCGGGATCGGTTTCGTGAGCGGCCCGGGAGGGAAGGATGTTGGGGTGCTGTGCCGAGGCGGCGCCTTCAACCTCGCAGCAGCTTTTCTTCGGCCAGCGCCAGCGGCTCGGGCAGGCCCGACAGCACCAGCGTATCGCCGGCGGCGAGCAGCCGTTCGGGCGTGGGGCTGGCGACGCCGCCGGCGGCACTGCGCACCGAGACCACGCTCACCCCCACCGCGTGCAGCGCCAGCGCGGCCAGGCTCTGGCCCACGCAGCGCCCGGCGGCAGGCAGGGTCACGCTTTGCAGGCGCGCCTGCGCCAGCTCTTCGACGGTGTCGTCATCGGCGCCGTGGAAGTAGCCGCGCAGCAGGCTGTAGCGCGCGTCGCGGGCATCGCGCGTGATGCGGATGACGCGCTTCATCGGCACGCCGACGAGGGCCAGCGCGTGGCCGGCCAGCATCAGGCTGCCTTCGATGGCCTCGGGCACGACCTCGGTGGCGCCGGCGGCGCGCAGGCGGTCGATGTCGGCGTCGTCGACGGTGCGCACGATCACCGGCACGCGGGGGGCGTGCTCCTGCACCAGGCGCAGGATCTTCAGCGCCGAGGGCGTGTCGAGGTAGGTCACGACGACGGCGGCGGCGCGCGCCAGGCCGGCGGCCATCAGGCTATGCAGGCGCGCCGCGTCGCCGAAGACCACGCTCTGGCCGGCGGCGGCGGCCTGGCGCACGCGGTCGGGGTCGAGGTCGAGTGCCATGTAGGGGATGTGCTCCGGCACCAGCAGGCGCGCCAGGTTCTGCCCGCTGCGGCCGTAGCCGCAGATGATGATGTGGCGCTCGGCCGCGATGGCCCGCTTGGCGATGGAGGTCAGCGCCACCGACTGCATCATCCAGTCGCTGCTGCTGAGCTTGTTGACGATGACGTTGCTGTACAGCACCAGGAAGGGCGTGGCCAGCATCGACAGCACCATGCTGGCCAGCACCGGGCTCATCCACTGCGCCGCCACGAGCCCGTTGTCGGCGCCCAGCGTCAGCAGCACGAAGCCGAACTCGCCCGCCTGCGCCAGGTACAGGCCGGTGCGCAGCGCCACGCCCGGCTGGGCCCGGAAGGCACGTGCCAGCGCCGCCACCAGCACGAACTTGGCGGCCACCGGCACGGTGGTCATCATCAGCACCAGAGGCCACTGCTCGAGCACCGGGCGCCAGTCGAGCTTCATGCCGATGGTGATGAAGAACAGGCCCAGCAGCACGTCGTGGAAGGGCCGGATGTCGGTCTCCACCTGGTGCTTGTATTCGGTTTCGGCCACCAGCATGCCGGCGACGAAGGCGCCCAGCGCCAGGCTCAGCCCGGCGTGCTCGGTGAGGTAGGCCAGGCCCAGCGTGACGAGCAGCAGGTTGAGCATGAAGAGCTCTTCGCTCTTGCGCCGCGCCACCAGCGTCAGCCACCAGCGCATCACGCGCTGCCCGCCCACCAGCAGCAGCGTGAGCAGCAGCGCGGCTTTCAGGCCGGCCCAGGCCATGGCGATGAGCATGTCCTCGGCCGGCGACCCCAGCGCAGGGATCAGCACCAGCAGCGGCACCACGGCCAGGTCCTGGAACAGCAGCACGCCCATGACGCGCTTGCCGTGCTCGCTTTCCAGCTCCAGCCGCTCGGCCATCAGCTTGACGACGATGGCGGTGGACGACATCGCCAGCGCGCCACCCAGCACCACCGCTCCGCGCCACGACATCTGCCAGGGCTGGCCCATCACCACGGCGTAGCCCCAGGTCAGCAGCACGTGCCCGACCAGGGTGGCGGCGATCGTCAGCACGACCTGCGACAAACCGAGCCCGAAGACCAGCGTGCGCATGCTGCGCAACTTGGGCAGGTTGAATTCCAGGCCGATGACGAACATCAGAAAGACGACGCCGAACTCGGCCAGGTACTTGACGCTCGCGGTGTCCTTGGCCAGCGCCAGCGCGTTGGGGCCGATCAGCACCCCCACCACCAGGTAGCCGAGCATCGGGGGCAGCTTGAGCGAGCGGCACACCACCACGCCGAGCACCGCGGCGATCAGGTACAGCAGCACCAGTTCAAGGGTGGTGGCCAAGGCTCGGGATCGTGAAGGTGGGGGTGCCTAGAATGCAGCGATCGTATTCGACCGATCCACTGCCTTGGCCCCTGCCGTCACGCCCCCGAAGCCCTTCGACGCCGAGCGCGCGCTGCAGATGGCGGCGCGCACCTTCGAGATCGAAGCGCGCGCCTTGCAAGGCCTGGCCGCGCGCCAGGGCAGCGGCTTCGCGCAGGCCGTGCTGGCCATGCTGCAGGGGCGCGGCCGCGTCGTGGTGATGGGCATGGGCAAGAGTGGGCACGTCGGCCGCAAGATCGCCGCCACGCTGGCTTCCACCGGCACGCCGGCGATGTTCGTGCACCCGGCCGAAGCCAGCCACGGCGACCTGGGCATGGTGATGACGGGCGACGTCGTGCTGGCCATCAGCAACAGCGGCGAAAGCGACGAATTGGCGGCCATCGTGCCGGCCATGCGGCGCCTGGGCGT
>JANMVM010000185.1:0-11298 GCA_031392695.1 Rubrivivax sp. | reverse complement strand
GTGATCAGCAGGCGGGGTAGCCCGGCAAGGCCGGGGCCGGCGAGCAGGCGCGGGCGCGCCCCATGATGTTCACCACCTGGCGGATCGAGGGGCCGGCCTGTCGCTGGCGTTGGAGGTGCAGGCTCAGCGTTCCCGTCGGGGTGACGGTGCCGCGATCGGGGTCGAAAAGCATGGACGACGAGTTCGTCGTCACCGCCACCGGCCCGGCCGCGTCGAAGCCCACCGTTCGCAATGCTTGCGAGTTGGTCCGGCAGCTCGAAACCCCGGCGGCCGTGCATTGGCAATCACCGGCCCGGCCGGTGTGGATGACGTAGCAACTGCCGCCAGCGGACTGCTGCACGCTCAGACGCACCGGTGTCCGGTGCGCCACCGCCAGGCTGCGGGCGTGGCGGATGTCGGTGGCCAGCTGGGCGGCAGAACCTTCGAGCTGCTTGCGTTCGCGCAGTTGCAGGAAGTCGGGCACCGCCGAGCCCAGGGCGAATACAGCGACGGCCATGGCAGCGACGCATTCGATGAGCGACAGGCCCCGTTGGGCGCGGCGTGCGGTGGCTTGGGAAGTGCGGTTCATGAGCGGCTCCTGGTGCAGTGATCGGATGGCCGTCACTGTAGGAAACCGCGTCGTTTTGCGCGTCCCCACGGGGAGTGCTCGGACCACGGCACCAAGGAGTGCACCCGGCCCACTCCCCCCAGCGGGGGCCCCCCGGGGGATACCGCCTCAGATGTCGCGGATCAGCTGCCGGAAGGCGTCCACGTCCTCGAACTCCCGATACACCGAAGCAAAGCGCACGTAAGCCACCTTGTCGATGCGCTTGAGCTCGCGCATCACGAGTTCACCCAACCGGGCGCTGGGCAGTTCCTTGGCGCCGCTGGTGAGCAGCTTGTCCTGGATGCGCTCTATCGCGGCGTCGATCTGTTCGACGCTGACCGTGCGTTTGCGCAGTGCCAGTGCCATCGAGGCCCGCAGCTTGGCGGCGTCGAACTCGACCCGCGTGCCGTCCTTCTTGACTACCGCGGGCATCGCGATCTCGGTGCGCTCGTAGGTCGTGAAACGCTTCTCGCACTGCAGGCAGCGGCGCCGCCGGCGCACCACGTCGCCTTCTTCGGACTCTCGGGTCTCGACGACCTGAGTGTCTTCGTGGGCGCAGAACGGGCAGCGCATCCGGGCTCGGCGCCGGGCGTCAGCGGTAGACGGGGAAATCGCGCGTGAGTGCAGCCACCTTGCTGCGCACCGCCGCGATCGTGGCCGCGTCGCGCGGGTGGTCCAGCACGTCGGCGATCAGGTGGGCCGTCTGTCGTGCCTGCTCTTGCTTGAACCCGCGCGTGGTCATGGCCGGGGTGCCCAGTCGGATGCCGCTGGTGACCATGGGCTTTTGCGGATCGTTCGGAATCCCGTTCTTGTTGCAGGTCATGTGGGCTTGACCCAGGATCGCCTCGGCCTCTTTGCCCGTCAGTCCCTTGGGTCGCAGATCGACCAGCATGACGTGGCTTTCGGTGCGGCCGCTGACGATGCGCAGGCCCCGCTCGATGAGTGTGTCGGCCAGCACGCGGGCATTGGCCACCACCTGTTGCTGGTAGACCTTGAAGGCCGGCAGCAGCGCTTCCTGGAAGGCCACCGCCTTGCCGGCAATCACGTGCATCAGCGGCCCGCCCTGGATGCCGGGGAAGATGGCGCCGTTGATCTTCTTGGCGATCGCTTCGTCGTTCATCAGGATGATGCCGCCGCGCGGGCCGCGCAGGCTCTTGTGCGTGGTGGAGGTCACCACGTCGGCGTGCGGCACCGGGTTGGGGTAGACGCCCGCAGCAACCAGGCCCGCGTAGTGCGCCATGTCCACCATGAAGATCGCGCCGATGGACTTGGCCACCTTGGCGAAACGCTCGAAGTCGATGGCCAGGCTGTAGGCCGACGCGCCGGCGATGATCAGCTTGGGCTTGTGCTCGTGGGCCAGCCGCTCCATGGCCTCGTAGTCGATGGCTTCCTGGGCGTCCAGGCCGTAGCTGACGACCTTGAACCACTTGCCGCTCATGTTCAGCGGCATGCCGTGGGTCAGGTGGCCGCCTTCGGCCAGACTCATGCCCATGATCTTGTCACCGGGCTGGAGCAGGCCGAAGAAAACGGCCTGGTTGGCCTGCGAGCCGGAATTGGGCTGCACGTTGGCGTGGGCGGCGCCGAAGAGCCGCTTCAGGCGATCGATGGCCAGCTGTTCGACGACGTCGACGTTTTCGCAGCCGCCGTAGTAGCGCTTGCCGGGGTAGCCCTCGGCGTACTTGTTGGTCAGCTGCGAGCCCTGCGCGGCCATCACGGCCGGCGAGGTGTAGTTTTCGCTCGCGATGAGCTCGATGTGCTCTTCCTGGCGCCGAGTTTCAGCCTCGACGGCGGCCCAGATCTCGGGGTCGGTGATGGCGAGTGTGGAGGTGGTTCGGTCGAACATGGCAGTCCTCTTCGGATGAAGGGCCTTCGGAAGCCGGCATCGTCGACTGGAGCGTTGGCTCGCAGGTGGCGGTGCGCGGTCGAGGGCTGCCCAGGCGAACGGCAAGAACCGCGCAGCCAAGCCATGCCGGCCCGCCCCGCGGTCCGCGCTTCCCGGTGGTCTTCCACCTCGGGGCCTGAACCCCTATCGCCAGTTGCGCAGGCCGCCAGTGTACCGCTGGGGCACGAGTTGCTCAGCGCAGCAGGGCCACCTGTTCAAGCGGCCCGGCGGGCACCGATGCCGCGGCGGCGGGTGCCGTGAGCCCGGCGTCGGCGGCCTTGGCCGGTGCCGCAGGCTGGTTGGTGGCGTTCAGCGGCACCCTGCGGCCGTCTGCCACGCTGCGCATGTGTCCTTGTTCGAGTATCACGCGGGCCGCGTAGCCGCCGTCGTGTTCGAGCAGTGCCGCGCCGACGTAAAAACGCAGTCCCTCATGGACGCTGCCGGCGCGGGCGATGCATTCCTTGAGCACCTGGACGCCAACGCGCAAGTTGCTGATGGGGTCGAACGCCGCGCGCGTGCCGCCAAATGCCAGGTACTTGTCGTCGTGCACGTGCGTCATGACCTGCATCAGGCCCTGCGCACCCACGGCGCTCTGGGCGAAGGGGTTGAAGCTCGATTCCACGGCCATGATGGCCAGGATCAGCGTCGGATCCAGCGCGGCGCGCTGGCCGATCGCCCAGGCCTCCTGCACCAGTGCGGCCACGGGCTCGGGCGCGACCTTGTAGCGGCGGGCGATCCAGCCGGCCAGCGTGGCTTGCTGGCGCGTGAGGTCCTTCAGGTCGGTGGCCGTGGCGCGGGCGACGGCGTCGGGTTCGGCAACACTCAGTGGCTCGGTCCCCAGAGCCAGGTCGCGAGCTTCCTGGCGGGTTTGAAGCCATTCCAGGGTTACGAGTTCGACCTGCTGGCGCACATCGGCACGACTGGCGGCGAAGATCCCGAGCGCCAAAGCGGCCAGCCCCACCAGGGCCAGCGAGTTGTGGCTGACCTCAAGCATGCCGCGACCCACGTCGCGGATAAAAACGCAAACCGACCGGGCAGTGGCAGTACCTACCCGGCGCAGCAGGGGGCTGGCTCGCATGGAGTCTTCTCCTGTCGTTGCGGTGCCTGCGCCGGCCAGGGCGAGGTGCAGAGCCGCAGTGATAATGATTCGCACGCGGTGCGCGCCGATAGGGCACGTGCATTCGCGCAATAGGTGAGGACCGGGATGCCGCGGTTTCGCTGGCATCGACACGGGTAAACCCTGAATGATCAAGATTTGACGCATTTTAGGAAGCGCTTCATACATGGTCAAGAATATAGATTTGACTTATAAGACTAAAAAAGCATGAAGTACAGCGACCTTCGAGACTTCATCCAGCAGCTTGAGGCCCTCGGTGAACTGCGAAAGCTCGGCCAGGCGGTGTCTCCCCGCCTCGAAATGACGGTCATCGGTGACAAATTGCTTCGATCCGGCGGGCCCGCCGTCCTCTGTACAAATCCCCAGGGTTACAAAATTCCCTGCCTGATCAACCTGTTCGGCACGCCCCGGCGGGTAGCCCTGGGGATGGGGGCGCAAGAGGTGTCCGAGCTGCGCGAGGTCGGCCATTTGCTGGCCAGCCTGAAGGAGCCCGAGCCGCCCAAGGGCCTGAAGGATGCCGGCAAGCTGCTGCACCTTGCCAAGGCGCTGTGGGACATGAAGCCTGCGGTGCGTTCAAGTGGGCCGTGCCAGGACGTGGTGATCGACGGCCCCGAGATCGACCTCGGCCTGTGGCCGATACAAACTTGCTGGCCAGGCGACGCTGGCCCTCTGATCACCTGGGGTTTGGTCGTTACGCGAGGCCCGCAGTCGCTGCCCTCTCCCCGTCTGCGGCAGAACCTGGGGATTTACCGCCAGCAGGTGATCGGCCGGCGCGAGGTCATCATGCGTTGGCTGGCGCACCGCGGCGGCGCACTCGACTTCCGCGACTTTGCGCGCGCCAATCCGGGCCAGCCGTTCCCCATCGCCGTGGCGCTGGGTGCCGACCCGGCGACCATCCTGGGCGCCGTGACGCCCGTGCCCGACAGCCTGTCGGAGTACCAGTTTGCGGGCCTGCTGCGCGGCGGCCGCACCGAAGTCGTGGCCAGCAGCGTGGGCGAAGGCGCGCTCATGTTGCAGGTGCCGGCGAGCGCCGAGATCGTGCTTGAGGGCCACATCCCACCTGCCGAGCCCGGCTATCTGGGTGAATCGGAGCACGGCGTCCGCCTCAAGGAAAAAGACGGCTATCTGCATGCCCTGGAGGGGCCGTTCGGTGACCACACCGGCTACTACAACGAGCAGGACTGGTTCCCGGTGCTGCGTCTGTCGCGGCTGACGCACCGGAGCGATCCGATCTATCACTCCACCTACACCGGCAAACCGCCCGACGAGCCGGCGATCCTGGGCGTGGCGCTCAACGAAGTCTTCGTGCCCATCCTGCGCAAGCAGTTTCCCGAGATCGTGGACTTCTATTTGCCGCCTGAAGGCTGCAGCTACCGGCTCGCCATCGTTTCCATCAAGAAGGCCTATCCCGGCCACGCCAAGCGCGTAATGTTTGGCGTGTGGAGCTTCTTGCGGCAGTTCATGTACACCAAGTTCATCGTGGTCACCGATGACGATGTCGACATCCGCGACTGGAAGGAAGTGATCTGGGCCATCACCACGCGCATGGACCCGGTGCGCGACACCACGCTCGTGGAGCACACGCCCATCGACTACCTGGACTTTGCGTCGCCCGTCAGCGGCCTGGGCGGCAAGATGGGGCTGGACGCCACCCACAAGTGGCCAGGCGAGACGGCGCGCGAATGGGGCCGCACGATCAAGATGGACGATGCGGTGAACGTCCGCGTGCAATCCTGGGTGGATGAGTTGCTAACGCCAAAGCCGTTGTGATGGATGAAATTGCAGCTTGCGGCGAAGGGGGCGCGGGCGTAGATTGAGGTCGCCTGTTATCAGGCAACACCGACGGCGCCTAACGGCGCGTCAGGAGCCCCGGACCTCATTCCTCCGGAGCCCCACTGGCAACCTAGGTTGCCCGCCCCTCCCACCGGCAACGGCGTGGAGGGGTTTCGCATTTTTGGGCTGATGTCTGGGCTGATGTCTGGGCTCGTGCGCCCTGGACCGGTCGGAGGGCATAGACACTCCAGGCAGAACGGCCGTCACCGGCACCTTTGATAATTCGGCGCTGTAAAACCGGGAGCAACCTTGTTTCAACGTTTCGAGCAACTGGTGCATCCCTATCCGGATGCGATGCCCAGCGCGCCGCCCAGAACCTTCTTCGCCTTCCTGTGGGAATGCACGCACGGCGTGCGCCCCTACCTGGTACTGCTGACAGTTTTCACGGCGGCCATTGGCGCCTTTGAAGCGCTGCTGTTCAGCATGATGGCGCACGTGGTGGACCTGTTGGCCAGCACCCGGCCGGCGGCGTTGTGGCACCAGCACGGCCGGCTGTTGTCGATATTGGGCGGCGTGTTGCTGCTGAGCATTGGCTTCGCGTCGCTGCAGGCGCTCTTCAAGTACCAGGGCATCTTCGGCAATTTTCCGATGCGGCTGCGCTGGAACTTCCACCGTCTGATGCTCGAACAGAGCCTGTCCTTCTACCAGGACGAATTTGCCGGTCGCATCTCCACCAAGGTGATGCAGACCGCGCTGGCAGTGCGCGACACCTGGCTGATCTTTACCGACATCCTCGTTTATGTGCTGATCTACTTCGCCACCATGGTGGCGGTGGTGGGTGTCTTCGACGCCTGGTTGATGGTGCCCTTCCTGGGCTGGCTGGTGGCGTATGCGGTAACGCTGAGCTACTTCGTGCCGCGCCTGGGCAAGGTGGCGCAGACGCAGGCCGACGCACGTTCACTGATGACCGGCCGCATCACCGACGCCTACACGAACATCGCCACCGTCAAGCTGTTCTCGCATTCCAACCGCGAAGCCGGCTTCGCCCGCAGCGCCATGCAGGAGTTCATGACCACGGCCTACAGTCAGATGCGCCTCGTCACGGCCTTCGAGACCGTCAACCAGATGCTCAGCGTGGCGCTCATCGCCAGCATCACGGTCACGAGCCTGATGCTGTGGGCCGACGCTGCGGTGGGGGTGGGCGCCGTTGCTGCGGCGACGGCAATGGCCTTCCGCCTGAATGGCATCTCGCACTGGGTGATGTGGGAAATGGCCTCGCTGTTTGAACATATCGGCACCGTGCAGGATGGCATCGCCACGTTGTCGCGCACCCGCTCAGTGGTGGACCGGCCCGATGCGCAGGCGCTGGCCGTGCCGCGTGGCGAAGTGCGTTTCGACAACGTCGTCTTCGCTTATGGCGGCCAGCGCAAGGTGGTGGACGGTTTGTCGCTGACGATCCGCGCCGGCGAGAAGATTGGCCTCGTGGGCCGCTCTGGCGCCGGCAAGAGCACGGTCGTGAACCTGCTGCTGCGCCTGTACGACCTGGAAAGCGGCCGCATCCTCATCGACGGCCAGGACATCGCTGGCGTGACGCAGGAAAGCCTGCGCCGGCAGGTGGGCATGGTGACGCAGGACACGTCGCTGCTGCACCGGTCGGTGCGCGAAAACATCGTCTATGGCCGTCCCGACGCGGGTGAGGACCAGATGCTGCGTGCGGCGGATCGTGCCGAGGCGCACGACTTTGTCGTCACTCTCAGCGACCCCAAAGGCCGCAAGGGTTACGACGCGCACGTGGGCGAACGCGGCGTCAAGCTGTCGGGTGGCCAGCGCCAGCGCATCGCCATCGCGCGGGTGATGCTGAAGGACGCGCCGATCCTGCTGCTGGACGAAGCCACCAGTGCGCTCGACAGCGAAGTCGAAACGGCCATCCAGCACAGCCTGTACAAGCTGATGGAGGGCAAGACGGTGGTGGCGATAGCGCACCGGCTGTCCACCATTGCCGCGATGGACCGGCTGGTGGTGATGGACCGCGGCCGCATCGTCGAAGTGGGCGACCACAAGAGCCTGCTGGCGGCCGGCGGCATCTATGCGCGGCTGTGGTCGCACCAGAGTGGCGGCTTCCTGGCAGAAGACCTTGACGAGGTGACGAACGAGCCTGCGGCGCAGGCCGAGGCGGCCGACTGAGGGGCTGAGGATCTGAGTCGCCGCTGATTCAGCGCGGCTCGGTTTCTGGCGCCATGCCCACCATGGGCCGGGTTTCGATCCAGTGTGGTTGCGCTTCGGTCGCGGTCAGTGCGGCGGTAACTGCAGCAGCAGGCTCGGCCATGCGGGCCATGGCAGCACTGACAGTCGCTTGCCGCCGCGCCTGGTCTCCAGTGGTTGCTGAGGCGGCCAGAACTTCCAGCGCCGACAGGTCAACGTCCACGTGCGCCGCTCGCTGCGCCACTGGGGGCGGCGGTACCTGACGGCCCCGTTGTGGTCGGCGCCAGTGTTCCAGCAGCGCAACCCCGATCGCCGTGCCCAGGAGCGCCACGGAGCCGTAACCGACGGTGATGAAAAAGCTTTCCATCTGGACACTATCGGCCCGTTGCGTGACGGCTTGAGGACGGTCGACGGGCTTGCTTTCAAGTTTCTCCAGGCATGGGCACGTTTCCACTCAAATCAGCAGCGCCCGTGGCTGGCTTGCCTGGCTGCGTCGGCCCGCTTTGCCCTGCCGCGCCCGCAAGAACGCCCCAGGCCCGACAATCACTCCCCGGCCGCACGCATCGATTCCCGATCCGGCCGCATTGAAGTGCCGCCCCCGTGAACACCCTCGCCCTCGCTCCGGCGCGTGCCGCCCCGCCAGCGTCACCCAAAGCCATCACCAGCTATCGCCCTTTCTGGGCCAAGCGGCTGGGGCGTGCGCCCTTCCTGCCGATGAGCCGCGCCGAGATGGACCAGCTCGGTTGGGACAGTTGCGACATCGTCATCGTCACCGGCGACGCCTATGTCGATCACCCCAGCTTCGGCATGGCCGTGATCGGCCGCGTGCTGGAATCGCAGGGTTTCCGCGTCGGCATCATCGCGCAGCCCGACTGGCAAAGCGCGGATGCCTTCAAGCAGCTGGGCAGACCGAACCTGTTTTTCGGCGTCGCCGCCGGCAACATGGATTCGATGATCAACCGCTACACGGCGGACCGCAAGATTCGCAGCGACGACGCCTACACGCCCGGCGGCCAGGGCGGCCAGCGGCCCGACCGCGCCACGCTCGTCTACACGCAGCGCTGCAAGGAAGCCTGGAGCGACGTGCCGGTGGTGATCGGCGGCATCGAAGCCAGCCTGCGCCGCATTGCGCACTACGACTACTGGCAGGACAAGGTCCGGCGCTCGATCCTGGTTGACAGCAAGGCCGACCTCCTGCTGTACGGCAATGCCGAACGCGCCATCATCGAAGTGGCGCACCGGCTGGCGCGGCGCGAAGCCATCGAGCACATCACCGACGTGCGCGGCACCGCCTTCATGCGCCGCACGGGCGCTGATGCTGAAGCGCCTTTCCGCGACTGGTACGAGATCGACTCCACCGAAGTGGACCGACCGGGCCGCATCGATTCGCACATCAACCCCTACCTGACGACCCGCGAGGCGGCGGCCTCGGTGGGCGAAACCTGCGCCAAGGAAGAAGGCTCTGCGGCAGTGTCGGAAACACCGGCATTGAACGTGGTCGCCATGCCGATATCGCGCAAGACAGGCGCCGTGACGATGCCCGCGCGCGAACGCACGGTGGTCCGTCTGCCCAGCTACGAACAGGTCAAGAGCGACACCGTGCTCTATGCCCACGCCAACCGCGTGCTGCACCTGGAAACCAACCCCGGCAACGCACGCGCGCTGGTGCAGGCCCATGGAACGGGTGCCACTGCGCGCGACCTCTGGATCAACCCGCCGCCTGTTCCCTTGTCCACGGCCGAGATGGACCACGTCTTCGACCTCGAATACGCGCGCAGCCCGCACCCGCGCTATGCCGACGACAACGGCAGCCATGACCACGCCACCAAGATCCCGGCCTGGGAAATGATCCGCTTCAGCGTCAACATCATGCGCGGCTGTTTCGGCGGCTGCACCTTCTGCAGCATCACCGAACACGAAGGCCGAATCATCCAGAGCCGGAGTGAAGATTCGGTGATCCGCGAGATCGAAGACATCCGGGACAAGGTCAAGGGCTTCACCGGCGTCATCAGTGATCTGGGCGGCCCCACGGCCAACATGTGGCGCATCGGCTGCAAGAGCACGGCCATCGAAGCCGCCTGCCGCAAGCCCAGTTGTGTCTACCCCGGCATCTGCAGCAACTTGAACACTGACCACGGCCCGCTCGTCAAGCTGTACCGGCGGGCCCGCGCGCTGCGTGGCGTGAAGAAGGTGCTCATCAGCAGCGGCCTGCGCTACGACCTGGCGGTGCAGAGCCCGGACTACGTGAAGGAACTGGTCACACACCATGTGGGCGGTTATCTCAAGATTGCGCCCGAGCACACCGAAGGCGGGCCGCTGTCAAAGATGATGAAGCCGGGCATCGGCAGTTATGACCGCTTCAAGCAGATGTTCGACCAGTACAGCCTTGAGGCCGGCAAGAAGCAGTACCTCATCCCCTACTTCATCGCCGCGCACCCGGGCACGACGGATGAGGACATGATGAACCTCGCCATCTGGCTCAAGCGCAATGGTTTCAAGGCCGACCAGGTGCAGACCTTCTACCCAAGCCCCATGGCCACCGCCACGGCGATGTACCACACCAGTCTGAACCCGCTGAAGGGCATCAGCCGAAAACTCGAAGGCCCGGCCGCGCGCGCCGAAAAGGTTGACACCGTGCGCGGCGAACGCCGCCGCCGCCTGCACAAGGCTTTCCTGCGCTGGCACGACCCGAACAACTGGCCGCTGCTGCGCGACGCGCTGAAAGTGATGGGCCGCGCCGACCTCATCGGCAACGGCAAGCACCACCTGATCCCCAACTTCCAGCCCAGCGGCGACGCGGGCTACACCAGTGCGCGGCGCAAGAACAGCACAACGGCGGGCAGCCGCACGTCTGCCGTTACCGAAGGCCGTCTGCTGACCCAGCACACCGGTTTGCCGCCGCGCGAAACCGCCGCTGCCGCGATGCCGACCCGAAGGCGCGTGAAGACTCGTTGACCCTGCTGAAAGGTCGGCGGGTCAGACGTCGGCCTGCTGCAGCGCGCTGATCAGCGCGTCCAGTTCAGCCTGCGTGTTGTAGGCCTGCACCGACACGCGGACAAAAGTCTGCCCCGCATGTTGTGTGACCGGCACTTCGATGCGGTGCTGCTCAAACAGGTGCTCGCGCAGGCCTTCGCCATCGGTGGCGCGCACGGGAATGGTCACCATTTGCGCAAAGCTGTGGTCGGGGGCGATGGGCGGCAGGCCATTGCGCGATGTGACTGCACGCAATGTCGCCAGGGCCTCTTGATGGCAGCGGGCGCGAAGCTGCGGCCAGTCGTGGCGGGCCTGAAATTCGATCGCCGCCGGCACCGACAGAAACGCTGCCAGATCGCGTGTGCCCTGCCACTGCAGGCGGCGTTCGAAGGTGCTGGTTCCCGTGTAGGCGTCAAAGCCGGAATGCCCGCCCGCCCCCGCCAGATAGCCCCAGCTGACGACCGTGGCATCGACTTCCGCCTGGCGGTCTGGCCTGGCGTGCAGGAAGGCCGAGCCCTTGGGTGCGCACAGCCACTTGTGGCAGTTGCCGGTGTAGAAGTCAGCGCCCACCGCATCCAGATCCAGCGCGATCTGGCCGGGTGCGTGGGCACCGTCGATGAGCGTGCGGATGCCGGCCTTGCGCGCGCCCGCGCACAGCTCGGCCACCGGGAAGATCAAGGCCGTGGTCGAGCTGATGTGGCTGGCAAAGATCAGCTTCGTGCGCGGCCCGGCAGCGGCCAGCAGGCGGTTGGCCCAGGTGGCGGG
>JANMVM010000153.1:0-3033 GCA_031392695.1 Rubrivivax sp. | reverse complement strand
GTGCACATCGCCGCCCCGGGCCTGGCCATCGCGCCCGACTCAGCGCTGGACAAGGTGGCGCGCGAGCGGCTGTCCACCGTCTACATGCCGGGCTGGAAGATCACCATGCTGCCCGACGACGTGGTGCAGGCCTACACGCTGGCCGAGGGCCGGGCCTGCCCGGCAGTGAGCCTGTACGTGACGCTGGACGAAGCCACGCTCGAGATCCGCGGCCACGAGACGAAGCTGGAACTCGTGCCCATTGCCGCCAACCTGCGCCACGACAAGCTCGACGTGGTGGTCACCGAGGCCTCGCTCACCGGCGCCGCCGCGGCGGACTACGCCTTCGCGCCCGAGCTGGCCTTTGCCTTTCGGCTGGCGCGTGAGCTCAAGGCGCGCCGCGAGGTGGTGCGCGGCAAGCCAGAGACCTTCAACCGGCCCGACTACAACTTCCGGCTCGAAGGCAACGACGGCGAGCCCGGCGGCCACGAGCCGGTGCAGATCAGCACGCGCCAGCGCGGCGCGCCGCTGGACCTCATCGTGGCCGAGGCCATGATCCTGGCCAACAGCACCTGGGGCGGCTGGCTGGCCGAGCACGGCGTGCCGGCGATCTACCGCAGCCAGGCCAGCCTGCTGCCGGGCATGAAGGTCAAGATGGGCACGCGGCCGGCGCCGCACGCCGGCATGGGCGTGGCGCAGTACGCCTGGAGCACGAGCCCGCTGCGGCGCTATGTCGATCTCGCCAACCAGTGGCAGATCATCGCCTGCGCCCGCCACGGCCGCACCGCGGCGCTGGCCGCGCCTTTCAAGCCCAAGGACGCGGCGCTGTTCTCGGTGATCTCGGGCTTCGACGCCGCCTACACCGCCTACAACGGCTTCCAGCAGGGCATCGAGCGCTACTGGACGCTGCGCTGGCTGGCCCAGAACGAGGTCACCGAACTCGACGCCGCGGTGATGAAGGAAGGCCTGGTGCGCGCCGAGACGCTGCCGCTGGTGTTCCGCGTCGCCGGCACCGACAGCCTGCCGCGCGGCAGCCGCGTGCGCGCGCGCATCACCGGCATGGACCTGCTGACGCTGGACCTGCACGCCACGCTGGCGGCGCGGCTGGACGTGCCGGCCAGCGCCAGCGAGGAGCCGGCCGAGGAAGACGAGACCGAAGCCGTGGGCGCGCTGCAACTGGCCATCGACATCGAAGACGGCGGCGCCACCGCCGCGCCCGATGACGCCGGCGCTGCACCCAGCGCGCCACCCGGCACCGCCGCGGCCGCCGCCGGCTGAAGCCGATGCGCTGGCGCGACCTGTCGACGCTGCAATGGGCGCTCATCGCGTCCGTGGCGGTGCATGGCGTGCTGCTGACGGTGCGCTTCGTCGACCCCGAAGCCATCCACCGCGCCTTCAAGGACACGCCGCTGGACGTCATCCTGGTCAACGCGCGCAGCAACGACAAGCCGGTGCAGGCCCAGGCCATCGCGCAGGCCAACCTGGCCGGCGGCGGCGAGGCGGCCAAGGGCCGCGCGACGAGCCCGCTGCCGGTGGCGCCCAGCGTGGAACTGGGCGACGCCCCCGACGACGCGCGCCGCCGCATCGAGCAGATGCAGCAAGAGCAGCAGCAGCTGTTGGCGCAGATCCGGCGCGAGGTGGCCGCCCTGCCCGCGCCCGACCCGCGGCGCGACAACGGCGCGCCGCAGGAGCGCGAACAGGACGAACGTCGGCGCCAGTTGCTGCGCCTGCTGGCCGAGATCGAGAAGCGCGTCAACGACGAGAACGCGCGCCCCAAGAAGCGCTACATCAGCCCGGCCACGCGCGAAGAGGTCTATGCGCTGTACTACGACGCGCTGCGCCGGCGCATCGAAGAACGCGGCACGCGCGACTTCCCCGAGCACAACGGCCGCAAGCTCTACGGCGAGCTGACCATGAACGTCACCGTCGACGCAGCCGGCCGCGTCGTCGAGGCCGAGATCGTGCGTCCGTCCAAGTCCAGGCGGCTGGACCAGCAGGCGGTGGCAATCGTGCGCGCAGCCTCGCCCTTCGGCCTGTTCACGCCGGCGATGCGCGGGCAGGCCGACCAGATCGTGGTCACGTCGCGCTTTCGCTTCACGCGCGAAGACGGCCTCGAGACCACGCTCAGTGGCCGCTGAACCCGCCCAGCAAGCGATGAGCCACCGATGAGCCGCCGATGAGCGCCGACCGTTACGCCGTGCTGGGCCACCCGGTGGCGCACAGCCGCAGCCCGTTCATCCACGCCCTGTTCGCGCGCCAGACCGGCCAGGCGGTGGACTACGGCCGCGTGCTGTGCCCGCTGGACGGCTTTGCCGCCGCGGTGCACGCCTTCGCAGCCCAGGGCGGCCGCGGCTGCAACGTCACCGTGCCCTTCAAGTTCGAGGCCGCCGCGCTGGCCGCGCACGGTACCGAGCGCGCCCGCCTGGCCGGTGCCGCCAACGTGCTGCGGCTGGACGCCGCCGGCTGGTGGGCCGACAACACCGACGGCATCGGCCTCGTGCGCGACGTCGAGCAAGGTGCTGGCGTGGCCCTGACCGGCCGGCACGTGCTGCTGGTGGGTGCCGGCGGCGCCGGCGCCGGCGTGCTGGGCCCGCTGCTGGCGGCCGCGCCGGCGCGCGTGGTGGTGGCCAATCGGACGCTGGCCAAGGCGCAGGCGCTGGTGGCCCGCCATGCGGCGTTCGCGCGCGATCACGGCGTGGTGCTGGCAGCCAGCGGGCTGGAAGCGCCCGGCACCGCCTTCGACGTCGTGCTCAACGCCAGCGCCAGCAGCCTGCAAGGCGCGGGCTCGCCGGTGGCCGCCGCAGTGCTGCAGCCCGGTGCACTGGCGCTGGACCTGATGTACGGCGCGGCGGCGGCGCCGTTCCTGGCCTGGGCCGCCGCAGCCGGGGCGCAGCCACGCGACGGCCTGGGCATGCTCGTGGAGCAGGCCGCCGAGGCCTTCCTGTTCTGGCGCGGCGTGCGGCCGCAGACGGCCCCGGTGCTGGCCGCGCTGCGCGCCGAACTGGCGCGCGCGCCGTGAAAGAGCGCCCGGCCGCGCTCAAGCACGCGCTGCGC